>CALKJD010000023.1 GCA_937995755.1 uncultured Saprospiraceae bacterium
TTCATCAACATTGATCAACTGCGTGGAGCCATCATGAAAATCAAAAATGGATATGATCTCGGAGAAAAAGACGATGCCAGTCTATCGCTAAAGGTGGATAAAAATATAAAAATGGGAATTGTCGCTCAGATAAAATTAGAATTACGCAAAGCCGACTTTAGAAAAATAACTTATGTCTCCGTGAGAGATGAGAACGAATGAGAAAGTGATAAAGTCTTGAGGCATTTATTAAAACGACAAATGTCTTACGTTCAAGAATTGTCTTGAAGCTCCCAAACATTTTATAAATAGTACGTTCAAGTTAACTTGTCGTTGATTATAATTTCCACCACATTAATCAGTTTAGTTATCACCGAAGCGCTTCGCAGCCTGAAAAAACATTACGCTTTCAAAAAATCTCTTACAGCGCTGAAAGAAACAACTTTATCGCTAAAATGTGTTACTGCAGATTTTATTTGACCGTCAGTCGCTTTGAGTTGATGCAATATATTAACCAAATGCATCTTCATATGCCCTGATTGTATCCCTGTAGTAATAAGAGATCTTACGGCGGCAAAATTTTGTGCTAATCCTGTTACGGCAATCACCTTCATAAGTTCCTCAGCGGTAGGATTCCCTAAAAGCTCTAGTGATTTTTTTGCTATGGGATGTAGGCTTGTAAGTCCACCAACTGTTCCCACTGCAAGTGGCATATCAATCCAAAATCTGAACACATTATTTTCAATTGTACAATGAGACAAGCTTTTATATTGACCATCTTTAGCAGCATAGGCATGACCACAAGCTTCAATTGCACGGAAGTCATTTCCAGTAGCTAATACTACTGCATCGATACCATTAAATATTCCTTTATTATGTGTCGTCGCTCTGTACGGATCTATTTCTGCGATGCGTATAGCTGTCCAAAATTTGTACGCTAAAGCTTCGGCATCCAAATCCGAACCCATTGTTCCTAGTTCTGATATTGGACAACTCACTTCTGCTCTTACTACGCAATCTGGCGTGAAGTTAGATAATATGCACATCACCACCATCAGTTCATTAGCCTGATCTGCTGTCGACGGATGCTTCGCAATGAAAGATTGTAAAGATTGACCAAACTGCTCTAGTACACTATTAATAAAATTAGCGCCCATACTATCACACGTCTCAAACGAACATCTCAGTTGATATAAGCCTTCTTCCTTGTCTGTAAAATCTACCAGTTCGATATCTAATATACCACCGCCGCGTTTATCCATATTCGTGGTAATAGATTTTGCTTCTTGTATAAGTTCTGCTTTGATCTGCGGAAACAATTTATGCAATAGGTTCTTATCTCCATACCATTTAAAATGTACTTGTCCGATTTTCACCGTTCCCAGTATCGTCGTTTTAAATCCACCTCTAGACATCCAATATTTTGCCGCCATAGATGCTGCGGCCACTACGGAGCTTTCTTCGATAACCATTGGTACTGCGTATGGTTTTCCATCGATCACAAAGTTAGGCGCTACACCAAAAGGCATAGGGAAATTACTAATCGTATTTTCCGAAAATCCGTCGAGTATCTTTTGTTGCTGATCATCCGAATGCCAATAACTTCTCAGTTCATCAATCGTCGCTTGTGGATCCTTGAAGAAATTTTCAGCTAGCCATTTCAGCTTTCCTATTTTTGACAATTTAGAAAATCCTGAAATTGTCTTTTGCTCGTTTGTAGTATTATAGTCCATATTATCTTCTCACTGTAAGTAATGTGTGAGCTAATCTCAGTCCTTCTACCTGAGCGTGTACATGCTTTTGTAAATCTTCATAACTCCCCATCGCATGTTTTAAGAATGAAGATGCTTGACCATATACAGCATGACCATAACATTTAGAAATTAAATGGTATCCATCTAAAAAATCTTTGACCCCACCAGAAATAATAAGGTCCGGCATTTCACCGGAAGTATCTGTCATTAGTTGATTGACCATATTGACCATATCATCTGCTGTATGTCCTATACTCGCCAACTTGGTATAAGTCTCTTTCATAGCTTCGTCGGATCTCAATAGCTCCAACATAGCAAAATTAGTCCCTCCTCCTGCGGCAAACTCTAAACCGTCTATGGGTAGATCACATAATGCTCTTAAACTTTCGTCTCCCATACCTTGGCCAACTTCTTTTACAATCAGCGAAGTATCAAGTGCATCTATAGCTCTTTTGATAAGATCGATGGGCCTAGAATGATATCTATCACCTTCTGGCTGTAACCACTCTTGTAATGGGTTGACATGTATGATCAGGCCATCAGCTTGTAGTTTGTTGATAAGCTCTGTGATAGTATCCCATTTACCATCTTTCCATATTTCCTCTATTTGAGCGATTCCAAGATTGGCATATAATGGTTGATCTCCAATATGCTTACGCACATCAAAATCAGCAAAATAGGTTTCGTCGTGCATCAATTTACGACAAGAGCCTAGCCCCATACCCATACCAAACTCTGCACAAGCCTTAGCTAGATTTTCATTGATCGTAGCCGCGATTCCTGTTCCTCCTGTCATACTAGAAACCCAGATAGGGTTCGTAAGCCTTTTACCTAGAAAAGATTTACCTATATCTAGATCATCCGTAGGGTGACCAGCAAGCATGGGTTCGTAATAAAATCGGGTATCTAGTTGGTCTCCACCGATTCTTGAAGCTTCGGCCAATTTTATATGATCCAGCTTACGTTCCGCAGCTGTAGGATCTTCTGTATTTCTAATCTCGTCTCTATTCATTATTGTCTCAAAGCTAAAAATTTAACTGTCAATGTACAAAAGAAGGGAACATACATACATAATCGAAAGTTTAGCTCGTTATTTGCTATAGGTATATTAATGGACAGAGATAATCATCTTCCATAACCAACCTTACACCTTCACATCCCAATTAGTATCATTATATACAATGATATAATAGTCTTAACGTAGCTGTAGAAACTATTCTCTCGGCTTGTCAAGTTACTATATATACATGTGACACCTATTTTTATAAAAACTAACTATACTCCTACTTATGACTCGAGCATATCTATCGATAATTGCCATTTTTATGTCCTTAAGCTTATTTGCGCAGGATAACGTAACTAAATCTTACGAATACTTCAATGAAGCTATCGCTTTCTTCAAAGAGAAAGACTTTGATACTGCTATCAGATATTATACAAAAGCTATAGACCTCAATGCCAACTACCCGAAGGCATATTACAATAGAGCGAACTGCAAACTCAATCTCAAAGAATATGATGCTGCTATCCGTGATTTTAAATTAGCTATCAAATACGATTCAAAATTTGCGAAAGCCCATCTTTATAAGGGGTACGCTCAAATGCAACTCAAGGAGTACGACAAAGCATTGGTGAGTTTTGATGATGCGATAGACATAGATCCCAAACTGGCCAAAGCGCATCTTAACAAGGGAACTGTATTGATGAAGCAAAAAAAATATGAAGCCGCTATCACATCATTAAGTAGATCTATCTCATTTAATGATCAACAAGCTACGGCATATTATAATCGTGGGATCTGTCAATCTAGAGTTGAAAAATATAATGAAGCCATAAGAGATTACGGTAGTGCTATCGAACTCAAGCCATCTATGACTGGAGCATATGTAGCTAGAGCAAAGGCATATCTAAAGGCGGAAAGATTTGAAGAAGCTATCGCGGATTTGAATAAATCAATTAAGAAAAAGGCCAACAATGCTGACTTTTACTATTACAGAGGATACGCCAAGCTAGCTATCGACGATTACAACGGTGCTAATGGAGACTTCGCATCAGCACTTGAGATCAAGCCTAAACACAAAAATGCGCTGATCAATAAAGCTCTTACTAGTTTCAATATGAAAAAATATGAAGATGCTGCTAAGGAGTACGGAGCGTTATGCGGTATATTTCCAGAGAAAGCACTTTACCACGTAAATAGAGGTATAGCTTACCTTAAGCTTGACCAATACAATCAAGCCGTTTCTAGTTTTAATTATGCTGTCGACATAGATGATAAGATGCCTGAGGCGTACTTCAACCGTGCTAATGCATTTTCGCAATTAGATAGAAACGATAAGGCCTGTGAAGATATGAGAACTGCCGGAAAACTAGGATACGATGCCGCATTTGGTTATATCGGAGATCTATGTAAATAAGAAATATTGAATCAGCATTTTTTGATCGAAAACTCTATTTTGATGTAATGTTTGAAAGGGAAAACTCTATCGACTATGCATTCAAAAAAGGATTTCTGACTACAATGCTTTCACTAGCTCTACTATCTTACGATATAGGTCTGGACTTACTTTAGTCAGTGGTAGCCTGACATCAGCAGTACATGCACCTAATACTTCCATTGCCGTTTTGACACCAGATGGATTACCTTCGGAGTACATACAATCGTGAAAAGCGTACAATCTATCTTCAAGAATTTTTCCTTGCTTTGATTCCCCATTTATAAAGTGAGAAATCATTTGACTAAATTCTTGAGGATATGCATTGGCCAATACGCTGATCACGCCTACTCCACCCGCTTGTATCATTGCTGGAGCTAATATATCATCTCCTGAAGTCACGAAAAACCCTTCCGCAGCTGAGCGTATGATATCTTTAGCTTGAGCTAAATCACCCGAAGCTTCTTTGACACCCACGATATTAGGGTGACTAGATAACCTTACCGTAGTATCTGCAGTAACATTACTAGAGGTACGACTAGGAACATTATATAAGATCACAGGAACTGGACTTGCATCAGCTATTGCAGTATAATGCTGGTATATCCCCTCTTGAGATGGTTTGCTATAAGATGGACTTGCACTAAGTATTGCAGCTATACCATCAAAATTGTATTCGTTGATCTGATCTAGTAAAGCTTTGGTATTATTACCTCCAAAATTACCCGCTACTATAGGCACTCTTCCTTTAGTATGGTCCAAGATGGTATCTAGTACCAATCTAGATTCTGCTGGCGAGATAGTAGCTGCCTCACCTGTAGAACCCAAGGCTACTATGTAGTCCACTCCTCCATCGATCACATGGTCTACCACTGTACGCATTGTTCCATAATCAATTTCTCCATCCGCTGTAAATGGTGTGATGATAGCTACGCCTGTACCTCCGAATCTATTTTCCATTAGATAGTAATTGAATACTTGATTTTATATTTTTAATGAGCTCTGGGATACCTAGACTAGGTTGGTGATCTACACTTAGATCAAAGACTAAATCCTGCGCTTCATCCATGTAAGGTCCGATTTTCATCGCCGCTTTCATCGACTTTATTACAAACATATGATGAGGCTTGAGCTCACTCAGAACCGATATCATTACATCGTAACCTTTACTCAATATCAGTTGCAGGTCTTCATTGCTAGGCACTTGATACCAATTAATGTCTTTATTAACGTAATGATCGATACCTAATTCACTATCTGATTCCTTGGTATTGACATAAGCGAAGAGCTTAACTATTTTGCCAGATCGCTCTAAATCTTCAGCATACTTCTGTATCACCTTTCGCTCTGCGCCATCGGTACCATCAAAGAACAAAAGCACTTTCTTAAATGCATTATTAGATGGTATACTACCTAAGGCGTTCCTCTTAGATATCTCTGAAAGTTTCTTTCTATATAAGTGCGCTTTGAGGCCTTGGAACATCTTGATTCTACTGAATATCTACTTCTCTACTGATTCGGCAAAATTGTATTCGCCCATCTTACCATATCTCTCCAATCTCCCTGCGATCAAATCATCTGGAGCTATTTCCATTAATTCTGATAATTGCGCTTTGATGTGAGATTTTAGCGTCTTCGCCATTTTCTCAGGATCTGTATTCGCTCCACCGAGTGGTTCTTTGAGGATCTCTTCGATCATACCAAACTCGAGCATATGCTCTGGAGTTAATTTGAGTGCTTCTGCAGCTTCTTCTTTATGATCCCATGTTCTCCATAGTATAGACGAACAACTCTCTGGTGAAATCACTGAGTACCAAGTATTTTCCATCATGAATACTCTATCTCCAAGACCGATACCTAATGCTCCTCCTGAGGCACCTTCGCCTATTACATAGCACAGAATTGGCACTCTTAAGCCAGCCATCTCAAAAAGATTTTTAGCAATAGCCTCTGCCTGTCCACGCTCTTCAGCTTCGATTCCTGGGTATGCACCCGGAGTATCTATTAGACAGACGACTGGATATCCAAAACGCTCAGCCATCTTCATCAGCCTCAATGCTTTTCTATATCCTTCTGGATTGGCCATACCGAAGTTGCGGTACTGTCTCATCTTAGTATTTACGCCTTTCTGATGGCCCATGATGATACACGTCTGACCAGCGATCTGACCGATTCCACCCACTATGGCTTTATCATCAGCATAATATCTATCACCGTGTAGCTCTATAAATTTCTTACAGATCTGCTCTATATAGTACAATGTATAAGGGCGCTCAGGGTGTCTACTCAGCTGTACCCTTTGCCATCCTGTAAGGTTGGCGTATATATCCTTCTTCTCTTTGGTGATCTGCTTTTCGAGTTCCTTGATGGTCTCGCTCATATCTACCGTTCCTTCCTCTTCTACTTGCTTTATCTTTTCTAGTTGCTCGTACAGCTTTTCTAGAGGCTTTTCAAAATCTAAGAATACCATGAAATTTGGTTTTTAATGATAAAACTTATTGGTTATTTGGTCAATATAATCCAACAATCAAAGGTAATTTTTTATTCGAAATTCAACGGACTAATTCCAAAATAATAGGCTAATCTACTGATAATCAAACACCTAATAGATAAATATTATTATATGTAATGTGATAAGACATTGATGATCACTCATGCGTAATATGTATGCACGAGGATAGAACAGTACCCATACCTTACTGATCAGTAGATTACTAGGTATGATAAGCCTATTGTGTACGAATAATTAATAGTGGAATAAAGGGCTAAAGAATTACTTATTGCGCCACTGCTAACTTACTGCTGTGCTGCACCCTCCAATTGATGATGTGCGCTATCGCTATAAGTACTCCGCCTAATGTAGTCAAGCCTATCTCTGCATGGTTATGCTGTATGATGCCTATAAGAAAAAGCAAGAAGCCACTGCAAACTACCATCAAGGCCAAAGGCTTGCGATGCTGTAAATAAGATCTTAGAATAGTATATCCTGCCAATCCTACTGCTGAAATGAAAAAAGCATATTCCACCCAATGGCTTTCCATCCACTCTAATCCACTTAACATGCCCATCGCTAATAATATCGGTAATGCTGAGCAATGCAATGCACAAAGTGTAGACCCTGCGAATCCGAGCAGATCTCCGTGATTATTGAATATGTGTTTGATTTTCTCCATAGCTATATGCAACGATGATGCAAATATAAGTTGAATTGTGTAGAAATGCAACAGCATTGCAAGTAATATGTTCGGAATAGACCCAAATCTTTCTAAAAATAATTAAGACCGCCTAGGTTATTCGATATGACTTCAAAGAGTTGGATTACTACTCCGATAAAATAACCTCTATAAATGCTAGAAAAATGCACATGTAAAAACGACCTCTCAGAAAACATCAATCCAAGAGGTCATAAAAAATTTATCTTATCTATCTAACCACCATCCGAGCCATGCACCTACTATGGCCCAAGGCACTATAGCGTCTATCAAGTCTGGTAGACTATCTGTTTCAAACCATATACTATTGAGATAACTGATCGTAAAATATGCGATCAATCCCACAGCAACAGAACTCATTACTGCAGATTTGATATCGATCTCTCTAAATCTTCCAAATAGCCAACACAAGAGAAATACAGAGACAAAATCTATGACAAAACCTCGGAACATATTCATACCCATCGACATCTGAAAATTATCGTGATATGAAATCTGCATCCACCGTTTGCCCAAATAAGGATCGATATATTTTTCAGCATCATCCATAGAAGCCCCTTCAGGCATTCTTGGCAACATGTATTGTCCAGGCTCTAATTTGCCATCCAACATGGTTAAGATCTCATCCTGATTATCTGCGTATTGCATCTGAGAAGTATGCAAAAAATTCCAAGAGATAAACTGCCAGATAAACAGAATCAATCCGCCTACCAAAGCTCCAATAATTAGTTTTTTCATAGTAAAGTTTGTTTTGATTAAATGCAAATAAATACAACCCTCTAACTATCAAGTGATTAAATTAAGAAATAAAAAGACACCGAGTATTATAAAAAGTTAGAAATCTATTGTCGCCCAAGCCATCACACCTATTATTCCAACCCTATCCTAGCGAATGATTTACTACCTTAGTTTTTATAAAATTCACTTATGTCCAATAATAAAACCGATTACATATTAGGTACTGAAGCCTTAGAGATGCATCGCCTAGGTGTACAACATCAGGCATGGTCAACAGAAGCCAATCAGGCATGGAAAAATGCTGGCTTTACCGCAGGCATGACTTTATTAGATCTAGGCTGCGGTCCTGGATTTTGTACTCAAGAACTATCATACATAGCTGGCAGATCTGGTCATGTCATAGGTGTAGATCTATCACAGACATATATTGACTTCTTGGATCAAATTTCTAATCTGCACGGTCTTAACATAGAGACTATATGTGCAGACTTCATGGACATGGATCTCGCACCTAATAGCGTAGATGGTGTATATACCAGATGGGCATTAGCCTGGTTGCCAGATGTAGAAGCTGTACTGAAAAAAGTAATCGCAGCGATGAAACCTGGCGCTACCTTCGCGATCCAAGAGTATTATGATTGGTCATTATTACAGACAGAGCCATATAGAGAAAACCTATTCCATGGCACTCGACAAGCATTAGAAAGCCTAGGTGATCTCGGTGGAGATATCAATATCGGTCGTCGGCTACCTTCATTACTTCCATCACTAGGAGTAGATGTCATATCAACACGACCTATGACTAAGCAAGCTAGGTCTCATGAGCACGATTGGAATTGGCCCAAATCATTTTTCAATACCTATCTACCCAAATTGGTCGGCATGGGTCGCATGACACAAGAGCAAGTAGACTTAGCATTAGAGGAATTGAGCGAATTAGAAAATGTGGAAGGTGCTACAATACAAACTCCGTTGATGATTGAAGTGGTGGGGAGGAAGAGGTGAGCTAATGTAATTCCTATTCAACAATACTGAGCAGTCGTTTTTATTTTCTCCAGTCAAATAAAAATCTATATTCAACTAAGTAACACTGACTCCGAGTATAACAAATTTTATTAACGCTTCCTGTGATATCAAAATCTTCTTTTTGGTATTTTCTTTTGATATATTACAATACCATTAGATTTCAGAACTTGCTCTATAACCTTCTCTTTAAGATTGAGTAAAAGAGCAATGTCTCCAATGGTCACGCTCTTAAAATAATAGTCAATAATTTTTTGAGACTTAGAATGATCGAAATGAACATGCTTAATTGGCTTTGTAACATTTATTATAGCATGATACTCTTGCAGTTGAGCAATTATACTAGATAATACTTCAGGGTTGATCTTAGAAAGTCCAACTTTCTCTTTAGTTTTATTAATTGACTGATGTAGCTCAATAAATAAATTTCCTTCGGTAGATTTAACCAGATCAATCACAAATGTGCTTTTACTACCACTAATGACGTTTGTATCTATTATCTTATTCATACATTCTAATGATGATTATAATAATTAACGATTAAGATAGAGCATTCTAATTGATTCTATTGTAAAATTTATAAATATTGATATTCCGTTATAAAATTGATAATTACAAAAAAACAATTAACTTGCCATTCTACTATAAATAATATACTACACATCACAGTTTCAGCAATATACTTTTTTCTAAATATAGATCAACACAATACCACACTCTACCCTCTCAACCAACTAATCAACTCAGGCTTACTATGTACATCCAATTTAGAATAGATATTACGCAAGTGGGTCTTAAGAGTGTTCTTAGAAATATAAAGATGCTCGGCTATTTCTAAATTTGATTTTCCGGACCACACTTCGTTCATGATACTGTACTCTGCAACAGTGATATAGCTGACGAGATTTTTATTAATTTTATCTAATGTAGGAAAGGTATTTTGGCTTTTTGACTGGTACCTTACGAGTGCCATTCTGATAGCTGGGGCCAGATCATTTTCTTTGAATGGCTTGACTATATATCCTGCTGGAAAAGTGCAACTGGCTTTCTCCAAGGTATTCTCATCTGAATAAGAGGTCAGAAATATAAATGGAATATGGTAATCTCTATGGATAATTTCAGCGACATCTACGCCTGTCATTTCTCCCTCTAGATTGATATCTAGCAGAATGAGATCTACTCTATGCTTATCTAATATATGGGTCACCTCTTCCGCTCTATGGATAGTATCGACCACTACATAGCCATGATCTTCTAGATTAAATCTGATATCTATAGCGATAGTGGGATCGTCTTCTACGACTAATATATTAGCTTGCGGCATGTGCGGTTTGGTTCTTTGGTTGTGGTCTATCGAAGGTAAGTTTTATTTCTGCACCTTGGAAATTATCGATCTCTACTTTTGCATTTAACTTATGCGCAAATGACTGAATCAACTGCATACCCATAGACGACGATCGCTTAGGAATCTCATCGAATGGAAGCCCTGGACCATTATCTCTAGTAATCAATCTGATCTTACCATCAAAAGATATAATACTAAAAAACAGTTTATACTCCTTTCTATCATCCTTATAAGCATACTTCAGCGAATTGGTTACTAGCTCATTAGCGATCAACCCTAAGGGCACTAATGTGTCGACATCCAACTCTATATCATCGATCTGAATTTCTAAATCTACTTCTTTGCCTTGCAGCGGATAACCATCAACCAACGATGTGATTAAATCTGAAAAATAATCTCTTATCTTGACAGAAGTAAGGTCTTCATTGACATATAGATTTTGATGCAAGATAGACATTGATTGCACTCGATATTTTCCTGAGTTGATTGCCTTTATAACATTATCATTTTTTTCGAACCTCGATTGAATATTTAACAATGATGATACTACCTGCAGATTATTCTTTACTCTATGATGAATCTCCTTAATCAACATTTTGTTAGTACTTAAGGCTACTGAAAGTTCATTATTCTTTGCTTCTAGTTTTTCATTAGCTATTTTCTTACCTGCATATGCTCTCCAAAAAGCCAGTAGCGAAATTAAAGCCAACAATAAAGACACGCCGGAAAATAGCAATTGCTTATTTCGCTTTCCGATTGTGAGTTCTTGGATTTCGGTTTCTTCATTCAGTTGCTTAATCTGAGTATTCTTAAGTGTAGTTTTGTATTTATTATCTAGATCGTAAACTATATTTTTCTGATCATAGGCTCTTTTTTCTTTTTCTAAGAATACAATTTGCTCTTTGATCGCATCTGCTTTTTTCCAATTTTTCTGTCGCTTATAGATATCATTCAATTTATCTAGGGCATTAGCACGTAAAGTAATTTCATCGAGATCTACATCGGACTCTATCAATTTAAGATATATCAATTTGGCTTCCGAAAATTGGTTTAGGCTATGCAGGTAATTCGCATGTAGATAATTGACTTTATCTGGATCGATATCAACACCATCTACTTCTGTTATTTCTTTAGCCAAATTAATATATGATTTTGCCTTAGCAGTATTATCTATTGTGAGATACGATTCCGCCAAAGCACAATAAACAGGATAGAGTTCTTTCTTTATATCTTTCTCTTCAAAATACAAAGCTACCTTACGCAATGAGTCAATTCCAGATATATAATCACCTTCATGCATTTTAACTTGAGTGATGCTATAGAGATTTCTATGATATGCTGTTTGGTAATTATTCTCTAGGCATAGGTCGATCGCATTTTGATAATACGCTTCACTATGTTTATAATCTTCTAGCAAAGAATAGATCTTACCCAACTTTTCATGCATAGATACGATGGGCAACTGACTCGGAGTTACATCTTTTAATTCTAAAGCTTTCTGATAATTGACAATAGCAGATTGATATCTCTTTTGGGCGACATCTACATCACCCAATCTACCAAACAAATCCAAAAAATTGCTTCGATTACCATGAGGATACATTCCTTCTTTGGCCTGTAACATATAATGCTCAGCAGAATCGATATTACCCAGAAACAAATGCTTGACTCCTATATTTTTGAGGTTTACTGCTTTCTTGTCAGGAAAAGACTGCAACAGCCTATTCGCTTTATGAAGATTATTGAGAGACAGTTTGTATTGCCCTTTCATTTCGTAAATAAAGCCTTGATTTCGTAAAGCCTCAGAGATCAAAAGACTATCATTGATCTTAACGCCAAATGCCATCATTGTATCATTTACCTTAAGGAATTTGTCCTTGTCCATCATAAATTGATAGCAGTAGCTATTGTATATTCTACTTCGCTCAACAGTAGTATAATCATCTGGATGCTCAAGTAGATCTGGCAACAGCTCTTTCCCTATTTTTCGTTCGGAAGTACTAGACTGAGGCTCGACGAGCGTACTGCTAATCAACAACACCAATATGACACATAGAATACGACTCATAACGACACAGGATTGAATACTACAAATAGGCTATGTGCTAGACAAATAGCACCTCCCTTCAAATATAAATACAAAACTGCCAACAAATGCGATTAAATCCATCACCCTAAAGGACTATATTTCACCCATTTCCATAGCTTGATGCGATAAATTTTGCCTTAGAGGTATACCCTGAACTCAACAATGACCATAATTGTATATTTACCTCAAGACTATAATTACACTGATCATGAAATTCCTATTCACTGTTATCCTTGCATTAACGTACTATATTTCCGCTGCTCAAGATTGCGGTTGTACAATAGATCAAGTAGAATCTAATACTGTAGAATCTTGCAATATCGTAATAGGAGAAACGATTCATGTATCTACCACTCAAGAATTTCGCAATGCGATCATCCAAGCTAATGACGGAGGTAATCTAACCATACTTATCGAAGATGGCACTTACCCTATCGCTTCTACATCTTGGTATCCGTATATCACTGGCAGCAATCTAGTATTTCGTAGTGCCTCTGGCCATAGAGATGCTGTGATCCTGACAGGACAGGGCATGCAAGATGTGGCTCCAGGCGTAGAGATCGTTATGTCTCTTGTAGGTGATAATATCACGATAGCCGATTTGACCATTAGAGATTGTGGCAATCATGGCATCAGTACTAATTCAGATAATCACTTGATCCATAATGTACGTATACAGAATACATTTGAGCAAATGATCAAAGGCACATCTGGTGGTGAAAATGGAACAGAAGATTGCGTAGTACAATGCTCCCTATTTGAATATACAGCAGGCGTAGGGCCACAATGGTACATCGGAGGGTTAGACATCCATGAAGGCGATAGCTGGGTCGTGAGAGATAACGTATTTAAAAACATAGCTAGTCCGAGTATTACGCAAGCAGAACATGCCGTCCATTTTTGGGATAATAGTCAATTCAATCTAGTCGAAAGAAATAAAATAATAAACTGTGATCGTGGAGTAGGATTTGGCCTGGGCACCAGCACCAATCTTGGTGGTGTAATCCGAAACAACATGATTTACAATGATGGGCAAAATCCATTTCATGATGTAGGTATTGGATTAGAAAGTTCGCCATATACTCACGTGTATAACAACTCGATCCATATTCAATATCAGAATGCCATAGAATATAGATTTGCATCTACCCATACCGCTAGGATCGCCAACAACTTAGTAAATCGACCTATAAGATCACGTAATGATGGCGAAGCCTTCTTGAGTACCAATATAGAAGATGCCAATGACACTTGGTTTATCGACTATACTTCAGGAGATCTTCACCTTATTAATGAAATAGATGGTGTGGTCAATGCCGGCACAGATCTAAGTAGCAGTTTACTCAATGATGATTTTGATCAACAATCTAGACTTGATGGTATAGATATTGGTGCCGATGAATATAAGGAAACTACAATTTTGACAGATATAGATATGGATGGTTTCTTTAGTGACGTTGACTGTGATGATAACAATGCAAATATCAATCCTGACGCTATAGAAATTCCTAATAATGATATAGATGAAAACTGTGATGATCTAGTGCTTATCATCGACGTAGATATGGATGGATATAATAGTGATGAAGATTGTGATGATGAGAATGCTGACATCAATCCTGATGCCATAGAAATTCCTAATAATGATATAGATGAAGATTGTGATGGAGAAGACTTAGTGACTGCAATTGATGAACCAATAAAACTTCCGATTTACATTTACCCTAATCCTAGTTCCGATGTGATATACTTCCAAAATCTACCACATAAAAATATTTATACTAGTATTAAAAACATACAAGGTGTAGAAATGATAAACGTATCAAACACGAAAAATATAAACATCAATTATTTAAAAAATGGCATGTATATTATATATTTTATAAATCTAAAAACCAATAAAGTTATCGGCATAACCAAATTTATAAAATCATAAACAACAAAAGCTAGACCCTTGAAAGGATCTAGCTTTTAGAATAAAGAAGACAATGAATCTAAACTATATTAGACAGATTGCTTTTGTTTTTTATGTACACCTTCTTTAATTTCTTCTATTACTTTAGCATTGAATGCTGGAAGGTCATCAGGGTTACGACTAGTTACTAATGCACTATCACATACACATTCACTATCTTCCCATTTTGCACCTGCATTGATTAAGTCATCTTTGATAGACTGATAACTAGTCACTCTTCTACCTTTGATTACATCTGCACTAATAAGCAACTGCGGTGCATGACAAATGGCAGCAACTGGCTTACCTGATTCAAAAAAGTCTCTGATAAAACTTAATGCATCATCATTGATTCTGAGTACATCAGGATTAATTACTCCACCTGGCAAAACGATTGCGTTATAATCACTTTCCTTTGCCTCTTCTAATGTTTTATCCACTGCAATTGTCTTTCCCCAATTGCCGTCTTTCCAACCTTTTATTTCACCACTATGATCTGAAATGACATGCACTTCTGCACCTTCATTTTTCAATGCTTTTAATGGGCTAAATAATTCACTTTGTTCAAATCCATCCGTGGCCAAAATAGCCACCTGCTTTCCTGATAATTTCATTAGTACTTTATTTTAAAGGTTAATAATTATTAATCATACTCAATGCCATAAACTTATGTTCGATTCCAATTTTGTTTTTCGCACTAATCAACATAGAATTAACTACCTCACACCATCCATCAACTTAACGATCCAAGGTGATATCAAAATAGCTATCAAACCTATCGCCATAGTAATCACTCCAAATCCTGCGTAGACGCTTACGTAAGAAAACAATTGCTGATAAGCATCACTAACTCCATCGATTCCAACTGTCGAAAATCCAGTAATCAGCTCAGTGATATCACCCAAAACCCCATTGGCAAATGGACTAGAACTGACATCTTCTACTGAAGTCAACTTAGCGATCTTACCAGCGAAAAAATGTCCATAAAAGGAAGATGTAAAAAACACTCCCATGATAAAAGCCAAGTACTTAGGGGGAGACAATTCTGTCATCTTAGAAAGTCCAATCGGTGAAATAAACAACTCTCCTACCGTCAATATAAAATAACCGATGATCAGATACATCATTGGTGTCTGAGCCAGAGCATCTGCATCATTAGCCGACATAGCAAAGACTACAAACCCAAGTCCCAATAAAAACAAACCGAGTCCAGATTTGATCGCAGAGTTAGGATTCATTTGTCGCTTAGATAAATATCCCCACATCATAGAAAAAGGTATAGCTAGCAAAATAATGAATCCAGAATTGATACTATTGGTCTGGGCAGCATTCATTCCAATGAGATTGATATTACGATCCGCAAATAACGTGAGCGAACTACCTGCTTGCTCAAATATGGCCCAGAATAATGACATGAGAATCGTAAAATATGCCACTACGATCAATCTACTTCTATATGGTGACTCAACAGATCGGTAGATAAATACAAGCGCACCTATAATTACAAAACTAGCTAACCACACTATATAATGCTCATACTGATTATATAATACAATAAGGGCAAATAAAGGAACGGACAATAATGCACCTAATGTAATGACTTTCCCTTTATCCAATCCCATCCATTTTTGATGATATAATGCTTCGTCTGGCACACCACCTAGATCACCAAATACACCAGCGCCTAAGCCACGATAAAAAAACAATAATCCCACAAGCATTCCGATGCCTGCCAAAGTAAATCCATAATGCCACCCGTAGACTTCTGCAATCCAAGCACAAAGCAAAGGTGCTACTGCTCCACCAATATTAATCCCCATATAGAAGATCGTAAATCCAGCATCTCTCCTATCATCACCTTGCTCGTACAGCTTCCCTACGAATGTAGAAATATTGGGCTTAAAGAGTCCATTGCCGACGATCAGTAAGGCCAAAGAGCCATAGAAAAACAATGGCGTCTCTATCGATAAAAAGAAGTGACCCAAAGCCATCAATATTCCACCCAAGATTATAGACTTTCGCAAGCCTAAATAGTTATCCGCTAGCACTCCTCCGATCAGCGGTGTAAAGTACACGAGTGACATATAAGCACCATACACTCCAAAGGACATCGTATCTGTGAATAATAATTGCTTAGTCATATAGAGCACTAGCAAAGCTCGCATACCGTAGAAGGAGAATCGCTCCCATAGCTCAGCAAAAAATAAATAATACAAGCCTCTAGGATGGCCAAATACTTCAGTTTGAGTTGTCATAGTTTACTTTATTGATTAATAAAAATCAAAGAAGCGACGACATAGAAAATTAGCCTATCCTTGTGACAAAGAATAGTAATTAATAGCTATTTGATACTGGTTGTGAGTGGTTACAATTAGTTACAAAATGATGCATATCCCTTATGCTCTGGGCTTTTGACAAATTCCTGGAGTAATGCATCATCTATGATGATATGCTCAGGCAGCATGCGCAATCGATACCTTCCATCGCCAATAAATGTGAATAGATCCTTTCTTTCCAGCTCTTCGCCTTCAGTCATTGGATGTATATCTTTGATATTTTCGATGATACGTGAGAGGTAGGTTTGACTTTTTATTTCGCCAGCAGCACCTACTAAGATAGACTGATTTTCGCCGTCTCCATACTTCCTTCGGATCGCAAATTTGAGTAAGTTTTTATATTGAGTAGCCTTAGATCCAAAGTCGATTTTTACGTCATTAAGATTCTTTGATGGAATGCTCAATCTTATAAGTGACCAATCATCAAATCGCAACTGCATCTCATTAACCGTAGGTGTATTGGCAAGCTGAATCACCCAAGTAGTAGCCAATACTAAGAAGATAGATATCAACGAGGTCTTGGCTATTATTTTGATCAATTGATTGACAAATCCATTGTCCATACTGAGAAATACATCTGGCAACTGTGAATAGAAAATCAAACCTACCACTAAGACCGATAGGATGGCCACCACCTTTAGATTCCTATTGTCAAACGTACGGTATAGAGATACCGCCAATAGTCCACTTAAAAATCCAGAAAGCAATAAATCAGGTAGTGAGTTTAACTTGATGCCCTGATAGATAGTGTCATCAGCATATTGGAAGATCGTTAATGTCGCCAATGCCACTAATACGATTACCGACAAGATGACTTTTACACTCTTCTTATTTCCATAGATAAACTCTGGTGCATAATAAAAGTAAAACAAAGCCAACAGCAAAAACATATTGTTAACGATAGATAAGAGATTCACTCCAGCAGCATAAACAAAGCCACTAGAAAAATCATAATGTGCTCCAGCATAGGCCCATACTCCTGCCACCACCCAAACAAACATCGCTAAACTGAGATACAATAAGCCTCGGTCTACCCTTTTATGGCTACCATCTTCATCCAATATCTTTCTGTATCGCGTACTGATATTGTAATATATAGCCAGTAGGAGTACCGCACCTATGAGAGAGATGAAGATGTGAGATAGATTATGAAATTGGGTGACGTCTGACATGTAGTCTATTTAATGACTTGAAGATAATACTTAAGCTCAATTTCAATACTTAGGACTCATTTAATTTCATTCCCATCATTTCAACACAACTGTCCATCACTTTTACACTTCCAGATCATCTCCAAAATATGAGATCGTAAGCTTTTACTGTAGAATAGAAACGTCTCCATACCAGACAAAACCAGTCCTTCATGTATCAAAATCGAACTCAATTAAGCCTTTATGATAGAATTTCATAAAAACTTGATTTCACTTGCAGCGAATTGTTCTGTATCTTCATTACACTATCAAATGCGATAAACAATGAACAAGTTTACTTATATATGGTCATTTACTTTAGCTACACTGATGTTTTCATCGTGCTATGATAGTATGGACAATAGCATCGTAATAGAATCAGAACCAGACACCCCAATATTGATCTCAACTGCTATAACTGGCTCAGTAGTAGATGCCAATGGCAATGAAATAACCAATTATCAGCTAGCCACTGGTGATCTCCTAGAGAATATAGAAAGCAAAAGGTTCTTATTACAACTTGAAAACATCAATAAGAAAGGACAGGCCATATATGTTAAAAATGGCGATCAAATCAACAGTATACTTCATACACCATTAGTTGAAAACGATATAAACCTTGTCAATCTACAGATATTTGATCCCATGAATAGTAGCTTGATATCTAGCTCAGATCCTGATCTAATAGACATCAACCCAAGTATTTCTCTGCAAATCTCCACGGATAATGTAAAAGACTTACAGGGTAACATCCCAACTCAGGATGTCTTCCTAGATTATAGGGATCTGAGCACCCTTAATAATATATCTCAATTGGGCGCCTCTGCTTATACTGATAGAGATCAATTAAGATCTACACGTCATATAAATGCTTTCCATATCGAATTGAGAGGTGCTGATGGAACTACTTACAATATCGCAAATCCAATAAAAATCAACTTATCACTAGATAATAACAACGAAGTATCACTCTTTCGTCTAGATACTCAAGACGAGCAATGGAAAGAAATTGCTAATCTTGAAAAAGGCAACAATACAATTGAGATCACAAAAACAGGTATGTATACTATATCACAACATATTAAAGCTGTATATGCTGAAGGTGATGTGAATAAAGAAGGTACAAAAGTAGCGTATCAGTTAATGTCTGTGGATGAGCAAAACATACACTCTTCAGCTGATGGAAGATGGATAAGCATAGTAGCTGCAGAAAAAGAAATTGACATAACGACACTTACTCCTTGCCAAAATGAAATCTCTTCATTTTCAATTCCAGCTACTTCTATAGATGTATCGGATGTAGATCTAGAAGTGACTACTGGTAAATACTACAAGCTACAAACAGAAGTATACGATTGTAATGGAGCGCTAGAGGAAACTACTGGGATCTATCTTAGGGATGAAATAGGTGTTGGCAATATTTATACATTCTCAGAAAAAAACTTAGATGCTTGGGTATCTGTATGTAACTCGGAATTTGATATATCTACTTATGACATAGATACGGATCTAAAAGGCTCTGCCATTCCTTGGAGTCTAGATATACAGGATGATCAAAGTTTCTTAGTGAGCTGTCAAGAATATACAGATGGCTATAGCTATATTAAAATCCAAGATGATAGAAGAGTGTTTCCTCCTTTTAAAACGATGAAACAAGACGAGGGTACTACGTTACAATCATCAGATGAAAACATCCGTTTCAAATTTAAAGGGCAAATGGCAGATAATTATGCTATGGAAGATGTAAATGTCTTGATGGATTTTCCAACATTTGGAAATAACAAATATTTTATCTCATGTGAAAATTCAGATCTTGGATGTGGATTTACTACGTGGAATGTAACCCACTATGAAGCAGGAAGTGAAAAATGGGTTAGAGTCTCCTTTTCGGGTAGAGTATGGATGCAAATAATGGATCCACCTCAAGCAGGATATTTTCCTGTAGAAGGAGTTATACTAACCCAGGCAGAATAAATACGCATACCCCAGAATACCAACAATAAACTTAGCGACAACTCAATTGACTGAATCAGAAATAATATCTGGCTGTAAAGCAAAAAATCGAAAAGCACAAAAGGCTTTAGTCGATACATACTCTCCATACCTATATGGTATATGTGTGAGATATGCAGTGGATAGACAATACGCTAAAGATTGCCTACAAGAGTCACTTATAAGAATCATCAATAAAGTAGATACTTATCGTGAGACAGGAAAATTTAAGTCTTGGATGGCTCAAGTGACAGCAATGAAATGCTTGGAGTTAATAAGGAAGGAAAAAAAATACAGATCCGAAGAAGTCGGAGATCATATAGGATTAGCTAGTGGCACTCATGTATTTGATAAGATGAGACAAGACGAAGTCATGTTATTTATGGAGTCTTTACCTGACAATTATAGAGTATCGCTCAACATGTTTTTAGTTGAAGGATATAGCCATAAGGACATAGCCAAAAAACTAAATATCACTGAAGGGAGCTCAAGATCATTAATCACAAGAGGACGAAAAATGATTCAAGAAGCATTTAAAACTGAAGGATCTAATATTAGGACCATTGTTAAAATCCCCAATAGATCTACTGTAGAAAAAAGAAATTTTAACTACGGATTATAAGTAGATAGCATGAACAATAATGCTAGAATAAAAAAGTAAAAGCTTCTGTTAAAAGAAGTTAACAAAATAAAATAATAGCTATGAATAAGCTAAATAGTAAAGAAGAAGAATTTAGAGATATCCTCGGTGGTCTAGAGATAGACATCGACACCAATGACCTCTGGGCTAATATAGAGTCCGAACTTCCTCAACCTAAGAAGAAAAGAAGGTTTGGTATATTTTTTCTAGTGGGATTAATTAGTCTTGGTTTGATCGCTGTGGCATGGAGTCTAAGCGACACGAACATTGAAAATATAGATTCGCCTGCTTCTGTGATTTCAACAAAAGCTAACTCTAACACTAGGGTGGCCGTTAAAGAAAATAATGCTACAGATTCTGAATCAAATACGAATATACACACGCAAGTAAATACTAACGGCGCCACCAACAATAACAAGAGCGCATATAATCAAATAACAAAAACTCAAGAAATTGCACTTCCAATAAATACGGAATCACCTTTATATACTAACGCTAAAGAGAACGACATCACTACAGTTAATTCAATTGAGATAGATAATAGTCCTGCCATTGTATTCAACACAAATGATTCCGAAAAAACAAATATTGAAACTGCCTTAATCTTAAATACTTACGACCATAAAGATAATGGAATTAGCAAAAAAGAAGAGAGAAATCACTTGCTTACAACAAACTTAACACCTACCCTTTCATCTCAACTTTTAGAGATCGCACAACGTCAACGAATTGCATCTTCACAATCAATGATTACTCCATTACAACAGATTGGCAGACAGCTTATACTTCAATTAAAGCTAGGTGGCAATCGCAACATAACTTCAATTAGTGACATCAATAGCAATGGAGAGTTTGATGGATCTGAATTTGATTTCGAAAGAGATAGACTAGGTCTCAGCGGAACATTTAATATCGGTGTAGAAAACAAGGGATGGAGATTCCTCGCTGGAATATCCTACCACCACCACGTAAGCACATACGAAAGAGACGATATTATAATCTCAAAAAACCCAGACACAGGAATAGAATACTTCAAAATATCAACTGATGGAAATACTACGGTACAAAATGGAACTGTAACCGTAACCTCAGTAAGAAATAATGCTATATCTTATCATAGACAGCACAAAGCACTTGACTTTCATGCCTCTATTGGAAAGCGCCTATGGTCATACAAAGGATTCATTTTGATGGCAGATGCAGGATTAGGCACCAATGTATTGACTAGTACAAGTGGATATTACTTAGCGGATAAAGACTTTGGGTTCACTAAGATAACTGAAGATAATCATCCTTACAAAATCAACACACATTGGAATGCTATTGCTTCTTTAGAACTTGGATATGACTTTGGACAAACAAGGGTCGGAATCAGTCCTTTTGTAAGATATAACCCTAATTCGATTACAACAAAATCACATATATATTCAATGAAAAACTCCCAAGTAGGTATGCAGTTGTCGCTAACTTATACACCTACGAGGGAGTAGTTTTATTACTAAAACCGGTGACAAGATAAGTAAACCTTTGTCACTACAAACACTAATTACTATGAAAACAAGAATTACAACTTTTGTCTCATGCCTATTATTAAGTATAAGTATGTTTGGGCAGACTTGTATCGACAAAACCCTGAGTGTTGACGCCTGGACTGGATCTCTCGAACTCAATGCTTACGACTTCCTAGATGGAGAAGATGCCGCAGATACGTATACCATTTCACCATCCATACTTAGCTGTGATGATATTGGTACCGTGGTTACAACGATTACAGGTCCTAATGGATTTACTTGTACGTCTACTCTTACACTTGTAGATAGCATCCCTCCTGTAGTGATTATGGAACAAGGGGTTATAGTTACTCTAATTGATGGTGCAGCAACACTGACCACAGAAGATGTGGACAATGGAAGCTATGACAATTGTACTCCAGTGACCCGAAGTCTATCACAAACGGACTTTACATGTGAAGATGTAGGAACCCAACAAATATTTATGACTGTAGAAGATGAACATGGCAATTGGAATCAAACTTGGTCAAACGTTACAGTACGAGAATCAACACCACCAACTGTTTCAGTATTTGAATACATCAATGTATCTTTTGATCAAAATGGAGAAGCTAATATTAGCTTTGATATGATAGAAGAGGGAATAGGCAGTTTTGACAATTGTACTGATATTACAAAATCATTGTCTCAGTCATTTTTCACTTGTGAAGATGCTGGAGAGCAAAATGTTATTTACACTGCGATTGATGGAAGCAACAATGTTACTTCAAAAATCATTACTATTAACTTGGAAGACAAGCTAAAGCCAGTTCCTTATGTTATTAACCTTAGCACAGCTTTATTAACGACTAGTGCTAATAGTCCTATTCCATCTGTTAAGCTTTATGCGGAAGATTTTGATTTAGGAAGTTATGACAATTGTGGTATCACAAACATGACAATCAATAAAGATGTATATACGTGTGAAGATATTGGAGAAAACGAAGTAATCTTCACTGTATATGATGCTGCTGGAAACTCTGACTTTGCCATTACAACACTTACGATTATAGACAATAATACATCAGTGGCTACACTTTCCTGCTTGGATGATATTTCATATTCTGCATTTAACGATCTACCTTTGACATTGACACCTAGTGATGTTCTGGCTGGTGGACCATATGGGTGTGATTTTGCTTTATCATTAGAACTTAAAGATGAAAATGATGATTTAATAACTAACAACACGATAACAAACGACTATCTAGGTCAGGTATTAACATATACTGTATACGATTGGAATACTGGAAATTCTTGTTTTGGTGAAATAGAGATTTCTGACGCATTCTCTGACTGTGAATTTGCCGGCGAAGAAAGTATTATGTGGCCACTAACTACGATCAACCTTGATTTACTAGGTGTAGACGCAAGTATATTAACTCCAGATTACATAGGAAACCTTCCTAACTATACATATAACGATGCCTTTCCAGCTTTCATATTAAACGATTGTAATGTAATAGGAACAACCTATGAAGATTTTGTCTTTACTACGAACGAAAACATAGATAAAATCATCAGAACTTTCACAGTTTTTGATTGGAATAATTATGATGAAAATACTAATGAAGGCGTTTATACTTTTGTTCAATTAATTAAAAATATCAACTCCCCAAATTCATTCATTTGTGACTCCTTACCGAGATCTGCTCCTGTAGGTGATTGTGAAAGTGGACACACGTTAGAAGATGATGTGGAGTGGCCCAATGGTATTGTAATCGCTGATCCAAGAAAAGCACCAATTGAACTTATCAATTTCTCTGGTATTGCTCCAGAAGATGCAGAACCTAATTTCTTTGGTGACGACGCAAGTCTTTATGTAGCAGAATATATAGATGTAGTAGATGATCTCACAACAGAATCACTTTATCTCGAAAGACAATGGACTGTAACTCGCACAGATGTACCAGGAATAGAATGGACTTACACACAACCTCTAGAAGTACAAATAGCACAATTTGCTAACCTTGTAGGAATCAGTACAATCGGTAATAGAGGAGTACCTCAAGTACAATTAGGAAACGGTGTTCTTACTGATCAATACGGAAAAGCAATCGTGGAAGATGATTTTTTCATTAGTCCTCAATTTGCTACTGCAATGCTAAATGGATTAGACTTAGTTGATGTATTTCTAGCAAGAGAGCATGTACTAGGCGCTATCCAATTAAGTGACCATCAAGTACGTGCAGCAGATATGAATGAAGATGGTATGCTTACGACGCTAGACTTAGTATTATTAAGTAGAATAATAATTGGAGAAAATCCAGATGATACAGACTGGAATTTCATCGATGTCACAGATGAATATACTGGCACAGACAAGATAAGAGGACAATATGTAGCTTACAAATTAGGCGACGTAGATGACAGTGCATTGCTCTCTGGCCAATCAGAAACTATCATAGATGAAGCAGAATTATCTTTTGAAGATCAACTGCTTAATGCTGGAGAATCGTACGCCATTCCATTCTATTCTAATTCTATGATTAACGCTTCAGGAGTACAATTGCAATTGTCATATGACACTGACCTCATTGACATCCTTGATGTAAGTTCAGAAATATTTGGAACTGCCATAGATGTAAATACTAATGAAGCTGCTGGCACAATTACGATTGTTGCTTATGATGTAGAAGAAAGCTTCCTTTTAGACGGATCAGAAGCATTGTTTGAAGTATCATTTACTGCAAAAGACAACAGTATTCTACAAAAAGGATTACAATTCACCGATAATTATAGATCGTTTATAGTGGACGAAAATCTAGTGAAATATAAAATCAATGGAGAATTAGAAAATGGAATAGTACTAGGAACAAACGACGAAAATTTTGCTGCAGGTATCAATGTATATCCTAATCCAACAGTAGACTATATCAACGTTGACCTTAGCACTACAGCCATTACAGGAGACTATAACATCTCATTGTATAATACAGAAGGAAGACAAGTACATACTCAGTTTAACGATAACGTAGTAAATGCTTATGACCTACCTACTGGATCTTATATTCTTTATCTTTCATCAGGAGAAAATTACTATTCTCAATTAGTACAGATTCAGAAATAAATAATATTCTATTTAAAGACTATTCTGAAAGGCTACTCATTTTGAGTGGCCTTTCTTTATTACAATATCATTAATACTATCACTATAGGGTAATAGCAAGCCTAGCAAATCGATTGACAACTTTCACACCTCTTGGCGATCGCCTTTAGCTATATGTCTTAGACATACCATTCTATATGGTTTTATACCCAAAACTAGAATTCCCATGAAACAATCAATATAAAATTGTATTTATGCAAAGACATGATACAATCTTTATCCATATTGCTAAAGTGGTTTGATCCACTGCCTAAAGAATCAGGCATTGTATACTTTGATGGTGTCTGTAGTGTGTGTAATGGATTTGTTAACTTCCTCATCACCAGAGATCACAATCATAGCTTACGGTACTCTACACTGCAAGGTGATACTGCCCAAAAGAATCTAAGCGAAGATTTGTACAAGGATGTGGATTCATTGGTATTTCAAAGATCAGAGAAAATATATACTCAATCCAATGCTGCACTTATGGCGCTATCTAGCCTTGGAGGATTTTGGAAATTTGTTATTTGGCTAAGATTGATTCCTAGATTTATTAGAGACATTGTATATAACGTAATAGCTAAAAATCGTTATGCCTGGTTTGGACGTAGAGATACTTGTCGTATGCCTACTGAAGGTGAGAGAGGAAGAATACTAGACTAATTGCGTTGGATTAAAAGCTTCTTGGAATTAATAAAAATTTCTATTCAGAAAAAATCTAGTATCAGCAAAAATAATAGACGATAGGAAACGGCTTAAAAAGAGACTACATTCAAAATCCTTTAAAAAGAAACAAACAACATATATACGAATACCAGAAAATATGGAAGACAAGATCAGCGACAAAAAGCGTAAGAAATTAATGGAGAAAGCCATTATGGAAGACATGGCGATTAATTCTGATGAGTTCAAAAAACTCAAAAAGAAACTATTAAAAGCTGAAGGGAAACCTGAGAGAGGAATTGAAACTTGGTTTAGACTCTCTTCTCGTAATCTATATACAAGACTGCAAATAGCGGACACAAAATCAAATATTCTAATCACTACAAATGCCCTTATCATTTCAATAGTACTAGGAAGTTTATATCCTAGATTAGAAGAAGATCCACATTTGATTTTTGCTATTGGCGGCTTGATTTTAACCAATGTACTTTCTATAACATTTGCTATACTCGCTACTATCCCTAAAGCTGCTATTGGCTCCACAGGAAGAGATCTAAAAGAAATAGATCTCATGACATTCGATGACTTCTATGATGTAGACATTAAAGATTATCGAAATACAGTAACTAGCTTACTCGAAGATGGAGACACCTTATACCCATCTATCATTACTGACATTCACAACTTAGGTGTTACGCTTGCTCAAAAATATAAATATATTCGAATCGCCTATTTCGTTTTTCTCTATGGCATTATCGTTTCGATGTTTGCCTTTGGTATGTGTCACTTCATGTTTTAGAGACAGACCATATTTTAAAAACACAATCGGCGAAAATCTCTAGAAACACGTAGACTTTCACACATTTATTTTATTTGCCATTTGCGTGAGAGATAAACATTAAAAAAGCCCACTCAACTTTCGTTGAATGGGCTTAGCTTTTCATGCTTTTCACAGGTATTATTATCTATATGACATTTAAACTTTTCAGTTACTCGATACTCTAGTACATAGAAGTATCAAACGTCAATTTTATGATTTTCTACCACCAAATATGCTGGCTACGTATTCTCTATTCATACGAGCGATATGCTCTATTGATATTTCTTTTGGACATTCGGCTTCACATGCTCCAACATTAGAACACATACCAAACCCTTCTTTATCCATCTGCGCTACCATACTAGCGGTACGTCTTGTTTGCTCTACTTTACCTTGAGGTAACTGATTAAGGTGAGACACTTTAGCGGCAGTAAATAGCATAGCTGATCCATTAGGGCAAGCTGCTACACATGCTCCACAACCGATACATGCTGCTGCATCGAATGCGTTAGAAGCTAAATCTTTCTCGATAGGTATTGCGTTACCATCCGGCGCTTGTCCAGTGTTAACCGATATATATCCACCTGATTGTATAATACGATCAAATGCGCCTCTATCTACAGTAAGATCTTTGATCACCGGAAATACGCTAGATCTCCATGGCTCTACTACGATAGTATCTCCATCTTTGAACTTACGCATATGTAGCTGACATGTAGTCGTACCAGATTGAGGTCCGTGTGGGCTTCCGTTGATAGTCATACTACATGATCCACAGATACCTTCACGACAATCGTGGTCAAATGCAATAGGAGACTTTTTCTCAACAATAAGTTGCTCATTAAGTACATCCATCATTTCTAAGAATGACATATGTTCACTAGCTTCTACTTGGTAAGATTCTAGTTCTCCTTTCGCTTTACTGTTTTTCTGTCTCCAGACTTTTAGTGTCAATTTCATATTTCTATAGATTGAGGGAGATCGAAAAAAGAGACATCGAGACAATCGATTCTTCCTTTAACTAACTCGCCAAATTTATCTAATCATTTGTTTTTCAAAAAAGCAGAACACATCCTGCTTGCTCTCGAAATCTCGCTTTTCGAAATCTCGACATCTTATTTATTACTTATAAGAACGTGTCTTCAACTCTACATTATCAAATACTAATTCTTCCTTGTGAAGTTTAGGATCGTTATCATCCCATTCCCACGCAGAAACATATGTAAAGTCAGCATCGTTACGCTTAGCCTCTCCATCTTCGGTTACATACTCTTCACGGAAGTGACCACCACAAGACTCTGCTCTATCAAGTGCATCTAAGATCATTAGCTCTCCATGTTCCATGAAGTCAGCTACTCTTAATGCTTTCTCTAATTCAGGATTATATTCATCTGCATCACCTGGCACAAATACATCTTTATAAAACTCATCTCTGAGTTCACGTACCATCTTACGACCTTTAGTTAATCCATCTGCATTACGTGACATACCGCAATATTCCCACATAATCTTACCCAGTCTACGGTGGAAGCTTTCTACTGATTGTGATCCATTACTATTAGCTAGTCTGTTGATACGATCTGCTGTCTCTTTCTCCGCTTTGATAAACTCAGGTGAATCATTAGCAATCTCAGGAGTACGAATCTCTTTCGATAAGAATGTACCGATAGTGTAAGGAATCACGAAATATCCATCAGCGAGTCCTTGCATCAATGCAGAGGCTCCTAATCTGTTGGCTCCATGATCGGAGAAGTTACATTCACCTAAGGCAAACAAACCTTCTACATTCGTTTGTAAATTATAATCTACCCATAGTCCACCCATTGTATAGTGAACTGCAGGATATATTTTCATTGGAAATTTATATGGATTCTCTCCTGAGATCTTTTCATACATCTCAAATAAGTTACCATACTTCTCTTCTACTACTTGCTCACCCAGCTTTTTGATCAAAGCTTGGTCAGACTCATCTAATCCTTGTGAGTGTGCTGCAGATTTACCATATCTCTGTATCGCAGAAGCGAAATCTAAAAATACTGCAAGTCCTGTAGGCGCTACACCATTACCCTGATCACAAGCTACTTTGGCAGCTCTAGATGCTACATCTCTAGGCACTAGATTACCAAATGCTGGATATCTGCGCTCTAGGTAATAATCTCTATCTCCTTCTGCTATATCTAGAGCAGTTTTCTTTCCTTCTCGGATTGCTACTGCATCTTCTTTTTTCTTCGGCACCCATACTCTACCATCATTACGCAATGACTCTGACATCAACGTAAGTTTTGACTGGTAATCTCCAGATACTGGTATACATGTTGGGTGGATCTGTGTAAAACAAGGGTTCGCCATCAGCGCTCCTTTCTTCACTGCTCTCCATGCCGCAGTCACGTTAGATCCCATCGCATTAGTCGATAGATAAAATACGTTACCATATCCTCCAGTCGCTAAAACTACACAATGTGCGGAATGCCTCTCAAGTTCACCTGTCAGTAAATTACGTGCTATGATTCCTCTCGCTTTACCATCTACCATTACTAAGTCCATCATCTCATGACGATTATACATAGTTACTTTTCCAGTAGATATCTGACGCGATAGTGCTGAATAAGCACCAATCAATAACTGCTGTCCTGTCTGGCCTCTAGCGTAGAACGTACGTGACACTTGTACACCACCGAAAGATCTATTTTCTAATAGTCCTCCATATTCTCTAGCGAATGGTACACCTTGTGCCACACACTGATCGATAATATCAGCACTTACTTCAGCCAATCTGTGTACGTTGGCTTCCCTAGATCTATAATCGCCACCTTTGATCGTATCATAAAATAGTCTGTATACGCTATCTCCATCATTCTGATAATTCTTCGCAGCGTTGATACCTCCTTGAGCGGCGATACTGTGTGCTCTACGAGGACTATCATGAAATGTAAATGCTTTTACGTTATACCCAAGCTCACCCATCGTAGCTGCTGCAGAAGCTCCTGCAAGCCCTGTACCGATTACGATTACGTCTAGCCTTCTCTTATTGTTAGGCGCTACTAAAGGCATAGTTGCCTTATAGTCAGTCCATTTATCTCCGAGTGCTCCAGCTGGTATTTTACTATCTAAATTCATATTATATATATCTTATAAAGTATATCGAAAGGAATGTAATGTGTGAAGAGAGATTATCTCATCACGAAGTAGTAATACAATGGTATGATCGCATAACCGATCGGAAGAACGATAGCAAGGAATTTACCTATACCGTCAATTAAGCCATTGTACTTACTGTGATTAAGACCTAATGTCTGAAATCCGCTACCGAATCCATGCCATAGGTGAAATCCAAGCACTACCATACTGAATACATATGATACCACGAAAAGTGGATTATCAAAAGTAATAGTCACTTGTTGATATAAATTCTTGATCGGCTCCCATCCATCATAAGTTACTAATGGAATAGTATCGGTAAACTTCATTTTGAACCAAAAATCGCCCATGTGTACGATTAGGAAAAATAAAATTAATGTTCCTAACAATGCCATATTCTTAGAGGCCCATTTTACATCCGCTTTATTTTTTGCAGTTGGCTTTCCTCCTTTAGCTGATTTATTTTTAAAGTATATAACCAAACCTTGGTAGGCATGTAATACTATCATTGCGTATAGACCTATAGACACAAACTTAATAAGAGGGTTAGTCGTCATAAAGTAAGCATACTGGTTAAATGCCTCTCCACCATCACCTGCAATCAGCTGTAGATTACCTATAAGGTGTACGATTAGGAATGTAATAAGGAATAATCCTGTAAGACTCATAATGACTTTACGGCCTATACTAGAACTAAAAAAGCTTGTAATCCAACTCATATTAAATGGGTATTAATAAGTGTATTCGAATGTTTTGATTGTCGAAAACTATAGCTCGACATTCCTACAAAGCTAAAAGATATCAAATAGCTAGCCAATAGTGTAAGGGATAGATAACTTATTTGGAATAAGTCTAAATAAAAAATAAAATACCTTTTCTCTTTTCACTAAAAATATTAGATATGTTAAACTTCAAATACACAGTACTCTTTTTATACCTATTCATTGTTAGCAATCCATCTTTCGGACAATTCTACTCTGGCTTTAATAAAAGACGTCAACTTCTTTAACGGAAATACTGAAGAGACTACTCCTAGCTATAGGAATATGGAACAGCTTAGTGATTATGTCATAGCCAAAAAAAACAATCAAATTATTGTCAATACGGATTTCATTGGTATACAAACTCTCAGTTTTGAAGGTCTGAAGGTGGATACTTCACCAGATAATGACTGGACTGATTACTTCTACAAATAGGCAGTCGAACTTTATAAAGAATGCTACTAAAAAATAAAAAGGAGGTACATCTTACACGATGTACCTCCACCTATTAAACCAAGTAATTTTTCGCTTTCCGTGGCATCAATAGTTACAGTATTTGCACATACTAGTTTTTAATTATTTGCAATTTTTTCACTACCGGAGCATCCCCTTTGGATACTATCCTAATAAGGTAAGTACCATTATCAAAGTTACCCACATTGAGTGTTGCTATATTACTACCTACTTGAGATCTTACACTTTGAGCGTATACTCGAGCACCAGTAATCGTAAATATTTCAATGCTTGTAGCTGCATCCTCAGCAGATTGGTAACTTAGATTTACTTTATCCACCGCAGGGTTAGGATATACATTTACATCCGTAATATTATCCACCGCCACAGCACCTATTGCTCCAGACAATCCTTCGATAAGTGCACAACTAGTGCCTTCATAAATTTGTATATTGGTAAAGAAAGAAGTGCCTTCACTTGGTTGAGCATCTTCATCCATTACGAATATCATACGATTGAAATTTCCAGTATAAAAATCACCAACTGGAATAGAATAACTCTTCCAATATCCTACGTTATTATAATTATCATAATTTGATATTCCCCAGTTTTGAGATCCAAACAATCTTAATGTACGGTTACTGGAAATTGAATTATTGTCATCAAATCCGATACCGTGGATCTCACCTTGTTGCGTACTTCCAAAATCAAACGAAATAACAGTATTCTCTGTCACTTCATAATCTAACAAAATCGCTTTCCAGGCATTGTTTTGCAATCTTACAGTCTGACCATTATCTAGTATAGTCGCAGAACCCTGATCCTGATTTCCACCATAAGAGACTATAGGAGTATCGATAAAATTAACAATTATGCAATCCGTTTCTGGATCTGTAGGTTCACATACGTCTCCCACACCATTACCATCGCTATCCACTTGATCTACATTACTCGCACCTGGACAATTATCACATACATCTCCAACGCCATCACCGTCTCCATCTGCTTGATCAGCATTCGCTATAGATGGACAATTATCAATTGCATCTGCAACGCCATCTTCATCAGCATCTGGCTCTGGCTCTTCTCCTCCATCATCTTCACCGAGGCAAAAATTTTGTGTTTCTGTACTTGTAAATGCTCCTCCTGAAATCAATTCTGTTCCAGCAGCATCTATAATATTATAATACCCCTGACCGTATGAACAACAGATACCATCTCCGTAAGTATCATTGATCGTAAAATCAAAACATCCATTTGGTTCACAAATATCAATGGTAAAAATACTATTGGCACTAGTGTATGGTCCACCACTATAGAGAGTAACTCCATTAGCATCCTTTAAAACCCATGTAGTTTCACCAGGATAATTATCGGTTTTAATTGTTAGTGTGGCTTCATTATCTGTACAAGTGGTTCCAGTATCTCCGCCGCCATCAGAACCGCCTCCATCGGTACTGCAAGCGCTTAAACAATTGGCTGCAGTAACTCTATTTCTTATTAAGTTTCCTGGCTGACTGCCAAAACCAAAATTGAGATTAATACCTACATTAGTTAGGTGACAATAACTCATCACCGTACCTCCTGCAGACGGATTCCCTGGATCTGCACATCCTCCTTCCGTACCGTAACATCCATCAATCGCTGTATTGTTACCGTTCCATACACAAGCATGAGTATGCTGAGAGCCAAACAAATGACCAAATTCATGCGTAACTACCATCACCGACCAAGAATAAGAAGGTACGTTAGCATAGTTACTTGTAATACTACTAAATCCCATAGAATAGTCAGGATTGGAAGAACAAATACCATCAACATAAGCGACACCTCCACTTGCTTGATAGCTAAGTAGCATTCCTAGATCGCCATCAAAACCTTGTCGATAAGCAGTAAAATCGTTTAATAAATCGATGGAAGAACTTCCTGAATATGGGCTAGCTTGTGTCCAAATTACTAAGGGACTTAATGATGTATTTATATTCTCATTGGCATACATAGTTGACACCTGATTAAATAAACCCGATACATAATCTGTAACTGCTGCAGAGTTACCTTTGTCTTGATAGATGTCATTATCAACTTCTAAATACAATCTTACACAATCGCTCAACGCTCTTTGCTCTGCAGTAGCTTCTAACTCTTCCTGCTCATAAGGTTCGTAACTATCATCTGTACCGCATTGAAATGGCATCTTATCCATTATGGCATCATCTCTATAAAGTATATGCGCTTGATTATCTGCCAACTTACCCAAAACCATATTGCCTTGTATTCTATTAGAAGTAATAAGCCCCATTACATGATCATCAAATACGCTTATGGCCACGGCTGATGATTGCGCTCCTCTGACAGCTCCCCTATAGTGCTTACCGCTTTGATATTTTATATAGTTCATAGCAGGTGCTTCGTACACCTTAAATCCGTCTGCAAAAATATTTACTTCCACAAGGTCCAGCACTAAATCTGACCTTCCTTCCATAGGTAATGACATAGACACTGTAGTCGATTGGGATGACCTCATCTCTTCCAAACTAGATTTATCCAATTGAAGTATTGTAGCTTCAGATAATTCAGTAGGCACATTAATAGCTTGGTGATTTGCTTCTAATTTAAATAAGTTGATTTCTTGAAAAACAGAAGAATTAATTTTGCTCTCTACAAGATCCATCGGTTTGATAATCTGACCTTGAGCAAACAATGTAACTCCTACTAACATATAAGTTACAAATTGTAAAAAGACCTTAGACATAAGTATTAATAGTTTATATGATTGTATAATATATGGTTCGACATTACAAGCGAAAGAATTGATGGATATATACTTCCACCTCTTAACACATTGTCAAATACTCATACCAATTATATAAATCGAAACCAATGAAAGAATATCAAAGGTCGAAATCAAACTGTGGGATTGATGATGATACAGCTAGTATAGCCGCACAATTATTTCATAAAACTACTCGCCTAAATAGAGAAAGCACTGTAAAGCATCAGAAAAATTAATAAATGGTTATTACCCCTGAAGAGCTTGCTAGGGTTTTCCCTGATGGACTTATATAAAACGTCTACTTGCAGACTATTCCAACTTACATACCTAGCAATACATATCACTAACAATTCTGATTTTACTTCTTCTGAGATATGACCTTACTAGAGATAAGTTCTTGCCTAGCTCTTGTGCCCTCGATAACTGTCACATCCTCTTCGTAAGTATCTTGATCAAAAGTGACAATAGTATCTATCACCCTTACCAAATCTTGAGGATATCTATGATAAGTATTAGCTTCCATATCTCCAGTCACATTATTGTACTCTTTGGCTGTAAACGTCTCTAACAATATTTCAGTGCGTGGGCCTTCAGTCTTAACTATATCTACTTCTTCAGAAAAGGTATCATAGTCAAACGTTACTATAGTATCTATCCTTTGAACAATTTGATCAACATAGACTCTTTCAACGGTCATGGTCTCCTCTCCAGTAGCAGGATCAAAAGTTACAATTGTATCTAATCGAATATTAGGTAAATTGGCATTATCTAATTTGTTTGTATTATCACTTACTAAATATGAATCACATGAAAAAAGTGATACGATTACTAGTAATATAGGAAGTATAAAAATCGACTTCCATGAATTCTGTGAAGTTTTTTTATGAAGCATAATTATTCTTTTTTTAGTGATAAAACTGAATGCATTTAATATTACTGGCGATTGAGTAGTCTTAGCATATTGTAATAATAAAGAAGCGTAGTCCAATCCATCTCCTAATGAATTTGCAGCCAATTGGTCCGCAATGTACTCATGATTGTTCTTCAGTTCTCTTGTAAACCAATAGACAAATGGATTAAACCATAGGAATACCTTGGCGACTTCCAATAGTAAAATATCGTACGTATGACCATGTCGCATATGTATTCGTTCATGATCAATAATGGCTTGTGGAAGATCAGAAGCATCTGTAAGAAGGAAATTAAATATACTCGCCGGAGTCGTAAGCTTATCTGTGATTACATATTGTATTCCATTTACTATACTTCTTTTACTATAGGTGATAATATAGCTCACATAGACAATATGAAACAACAATCTTAGCATCATAAAAGCGACCACTCCAAAATACAATATGAAAATAACTCCACCCCAATCCAAATTTGATGTTTCAACTATACTTGGGTTTGCTGAAGAGATTAAACCATCCTTCACCTCCAGCGGCAAAGCTATCATTCGTTGAGCATATACTGGCAAACTGATTAAAGGCAAAACAAATGACAGACCTAGCAAAGACATCAGATAAATCCTATTTCGCACATACCTTTTATCCGCAGCAAATAACAGTCGATACATAATATATCCAAACGCTAGAATAATCGAAGTTTCGATCAAGTAAGGCAACTTTAGTTGATTAAGCATAGTCTCATTTTTTCTTATTTTTCCTAAGATCTTTTACAAGCTTTTCAAGCTCATCTATATCTACATCTTCCTCTTTCATAAAGTAGGACAATAGCAATTCTTTTGACCCCCCCAGGTAATCCTTATACAACTTAGTAAAGAGTCCTTTCGAATAGTCCTTCTTATCTACTAAAGGGTAATATTGATGTGACTTCCCAAATTTTTTAAAAGCCAACCAGCCTTTGCTTTCTAGTTTGCGTATCATTGAGAGAATAGTATTATACGGTGGTATCGGCTCTTTCAGGTATTCCATAATTTCTTTCGGAAAAGCCTTTCCTAATTCCCATATGATCTGCATAATCTCTTCCTCTCGACTTGTGAGTTTTTCTCCAATAGATTTCTTCTTAAGCATGTGTCAAATTTAATACAACGATATTTTCGTTATAAAACTACAAAATAGTAATCGATATTGTGTCATATAAATTATTAAATAGATAATCTATAAAATATACAGATACAAAAAAGAGGCCTTGACGAATCAATACCTCCACTGAATTTTCTAAATATATGCTTCTTAAATTACTTTTAGTATAAATAAAAAAGAGGCCATCTTCGTAAAACAAGATGGCCTCTTCACTTCACAGCGCAACGATCGTCACTGTAAAAAAATGAGCTATATTCTACAATAGATTATATTTCCTGCTCATTAATTCTTTTTTATATTTTCTACCTACGGGTAAATTGTCATTTCCTACTAAGAGATTTCCATCTTTAATTTTTAGTTCTTTAACAGCATTAATGTTAGCTATGTATCCTCTATGAATTTGCACAAAACTAGGCTTGTCTATTCTCTTTAAAACATTACTGATAGAAGATCGAATAACTATCCGCTTAGCTTCTACATGTATCGTACAATAATTACCCTCAGCTTTAATGTAATTAATATCCCCCAAACTTAAAGAAATAAGTTTTCCTGAAGATCTAACATAAAGAGTGTCTTGTACTCTTCCGATATCTCCATTTTCTTTTAATCCATTCACACGTTCTTTTAACGCATCAGCTATAGCTCCTTTAAGCTCCTCTTCACCAAATGCATTTGTAAGAAACACATGAGACTCAGATATAGAATTAGTAGATTGTATCGTATCTCTATCCGAAAACAATACAAGCGGAGGTAGATTATCTTGATTTTTATAAAGATCCAAAGTAGTATTAGCACTATTGAGTTTCACATCACTCAATATAATATCTACCTTATTTTTGTTCAGAGCTTCCCCTAGCTCATTTAAAGAGCTAACTATTTGCTTCACTTTGATACCAAGCTGCTCAACCTTACCTTTCGTATTTAGAGCAATAGAACTATCTTTCATCACCAAAAGACAATTCAAACTATACTTTCTTTTTGCAGAAGAAAATTTATCATCCATCTTTGGTAGTCTATTAGGTCTTAAAAAAAGCAAAGAATTCGAATACACTAACATTTTCACTAAGTTTAGATTATGTATAGAATCGAAAATCCTACATGTTTAAATATCGTTTTACATTAGGTGTGGTGGGGTACAAAGAATGAGACGTAAGTTTGCCTATAAGTCACAGAGAAGTAAATACAAAACAGTAGCAACTCACAAAACACGCAGATTTATATTTTGAATTTAAAAATAATTGCGAATAAAAAATCACAACGCATCAACTATTTCAATTAAAGCAAATTTTAATTCTGAAAATATCAAACTGGAAGAAAGTTGAATACTTGAGCGTATGCCGCCTAAGGTCGAGACTAAAGTAAGAATTGATTCTACGATGATTAGACTAAGTGTATAAACTACCTATTACTGAGAGACAAGGATTAATGGCAGTTTTTTACATCTATTTGGATACTCCCTAAGCCTATCATGGCATTAACGAGACTTACTTTTTCATACTGCATAATATCATCAATCGAGATATCTGCCACTATTATTCTACCTTGATCAATTAGCTGCTGTCTACGAGTCCCTCTAAGCAAACACGAGGATGGTGTATACCATATCCCATCTCTAAGCAAGGCTAGATTACTATACGAACTATCAGTAAGCATTCCATCTTTCACGACTATAATATCATCACAATCGCCACGCTGACTGTACAAAGCATTAATATGATTTCGATCCAGATATTTATATCCATAATCAATGGAATCATCAGCGACCATCTTCAGCGAATGAATATCTTTTTGCTTATAAGACTGATAAGTAATCTCTTCTATTTCCTCTCCATAGACTACCCTACACTTCACAAGCCCATCACAAAATTGCTGAGGCACTTTGATATGTGCCCTCATATTGAGCGAAGGCAAACCTTCAGAGAATAAGGCTACCCTACTTATTTGCATACGACTTTCATGTCTCCGTAGATTGTAAATACGGCCATTGAGTATCTTGATGCTTTCTATGAGTAGGGACATATATTTTGTCTATTAATTCTTGGTATTCGCTATCGAGATCACTCATAGCTGTAATGCCGCCGCCACTTCGATATTGAAGTTTACCCTCAGCATTTTTTTCTATGAATCTGATCATTACTCCGGAGTCTAGCGATTTTCCATCATATACACCAAACACTCCTGTGTAATATCCACGATCTTGCAACTCTGCTTCTTTGATAATCTCTAGCGTCTTAGGCTTAGGGGCACCACTCACACTTCCAGCTGGAAGCAATGTAAATAATATAGAACCTAGGCGCTCATGAAAATCATTGGATAACTTTCCTCGGATTTCTGAGCTTACCTGATGCAAGCTTTTCACATTCGTTTTAAGGGTATCGATATATCTAAATTTGGTTACTCTCACTTCTTTCGCTACCATACTCAGATCATTGCGAATCAGGTCGACTATGGTACTATGCTCTGCTGTCTCTTTTTTATCATTAAGAATATACAAATCTGCGCCTAAGGCATCAGCATCTATAGTCCCTTTCATAGGGTAAGAATAAATGTAATTCTCTTTTATTTTAATAAATGTTTCAGGAGAAAAAACAACCAATTGGTCTTCTAAATGAAGTTTGTATTTAGCTACGCTTCTCTTATATATATCCGTCAAGGTCAGATCTGTATCTATCTCCGTCGGAAATGCCAGGTTAAGCAAAAACGTATTGCCATACTGCAAGTGCTTTTGTACGATCTGATATGCCTCTGAGTAATGAGCTTTATCCATGGCTTTGGGCTCAAACCTAAAAGACGATTCATCTTCATCGAATTCGACATGATTAGATTTTCCGTTAAGATCATACTGAATCCTATTAGGCAATTCATCTAATGGATAGACGATTGGCTTCTTCATCTCAAAATCGATCATAAAGAAAAACGGCTTACGCGCTTTGCCTAATTCATTGATTTGAGATATACAGTTTTGTATAAGCTTAGATTGTGTCATGCAGCTACAAAGATGAGATTTTTATTCTTTTCAATACTGCAGTCTCATCATAAAAGTAAACGTCAACAGTAGCGCACCTCGCCAATGCAACGATACGGCCCTTTATAGAGAAGAAAGTATTTCTGTCACCTTAGGCTTCTTCCTAACCGAAACGGGTACATGGCTATTATCTTTCATAGAGATATATCCACCTTCAGACTTAATATAAGCTGCAACATGCTCGAGGTTAATCAGATGTGACTGATGCACCCTAAGAAACCCAGAAGGGCTCAATAATGTATCGTATTCCTTGAGCGTTCGTGTCACTAGTACTTTACTGCCACCTTGCAGATAAAACGTAGTGTAGTTACCCATCGCCTCCAGTCTTACTATCTCGCTAAAATCTACTATCTGAATTTTATCAGAAGTATGCAGAGCTAACTTAGTAGAAGGTGTATTGCCTTTTTTCATCTGCTCCTTTACGAAAGAGATTTGTTCTTTTTGAGTATTGCCTTGAGCGATTACTTTATCCACCGCTTTTTTGAGTAGATCCGGATCTGCAGGTTTCATAATGTAATCTACCGCAGCATACTGAAATGCTTTGATCGCATAATCATTGCTAGCAGTGACAAATATGACTTTGCTATTGAGATCAGTAAGTATATCTAACACATCAAAACCATCTCCATCTTGCATTTCTATATCCAGAAAAACGATATCTGGTTTCGTTTCTTTTACTAATTTGATACCTTGAACCACACCGTCGGCTTCTCCGATTATCTCAATCCCTGGAAGTGAATCATTAATCTCTTGACGGAGACTAGCTCTGGCCAATTCCATATCGTCGATGATGATGGCTGTATGTCTTTCTTGTATCATTTAACTGTATCGATTAATGGTTTGATGGTGTATCTATTGATCTATTTTAATTATGATTCTTGTTCCAAAAGTCTAAATCCAACGCCATGCACGTTTTCTATCTTTAAGCGAGGATCTGGTCTTAAATGCTTTCTTATACGGCTAATAAATACATCCATACTTCTTCCAAGGAAATAATCATTTTCTCCCCAAAGCTTCTTTAATATACTTTCTCTTGTCAGCGTATTATTCTTATTGTCCAATAGCAATTTCAGCAAATCTGCTTCTTTCTGAGTAAGATTAGAAGAACCATCTTCCGAAGTTAACTTGAGATTACGATGATCAAAAGTAAATTTACCTAATGAAGTATTATTCGTAGCCGGTTGATTGACAAACTTTCTTTTAAGAAAAATTTCAATTTTCAAAATCAATTCCTCAATACTAAATGGCTTTGTAATGTAATCATCAGCACCTAGCTTCAATCCATGTATCCTATCTTCCTTGAGTGACTTAGCAGTAAGGAATAATATCGGAGTTTCCTGATCAGACTTACGAATATTACTTGCTAATGTATAACCGTCCATCTCTGGCAGCATTACATCTAAGATACATAAATCAAAGTTATACTTGGTAAACTGATCCAATGCAGATTTACCATCAGCAAAATGGACTACATTATAGCCATTTAACTCCAAGTTGTCTTTCGTAACAAAACTTAAAGTTTCATCATCTTCTACATAAAGTATGGTTGCTTTTTCGCTCATAATGTTTATACCAATTTTGATGCATTGGCTACTTTATTATTTTGGGATATTACTGAAATATAATAAAATGAAAATGCGCGTACACATCATAGTAATAGAAATCAATAATTACATATTATACAAGTATATCTAGAGTAAAAGTAGTTCCCTTACCTAGTTCAGATTCTAATTTTGGTACCCAACCGTGTGCATGAGATATGTTTTTCACATAAAACAATCCTAAGCCAAATCCTTTGACATCATGTACATCTCCAGTTGATACCCTATAAAATTTATCAAACACCTCTTTGATTTGCTCCTTTGGTATACCTATTCCTTTATCGGTGATTTCGATCTGCACTTTATTCCCTTTTTGAGTCATGGATAAATGTACCTCCGGCTTGTCTTTACTATATTTCACAGCGTTATCAAGTATATTGGTAATCACATTAGTAAAGTGGAGCTTGTCTGCATTTATTAGTACTGGCCCATCGAGTAAATCATATATAAGTTGACCATCTTTAAGTTTAATTTTCTCATTCTCTACTATATTCCTCAGCTCTGCAGTCAAGTCAAACTCTTCTTTCTTAAGTTCTAGATTATCCTTTTCTAACCTTGCAATATTGAGTACTTTCTCCACTTGATCATTAAGCCTTTGGTTTTGATCAATGATAATTTTAGAATAATTGCTCAATCTAGTATTTTCCTGTATGGCAGGATCTCTAGCTAATACATCTGCCGCGATCTTGATACTAGAGATCGGAGTCTTAAACTCGTGCGTCATATTATTAATGAAATCACGCTGTAGCTCAGAAAGTCGCTTTTGCTTTACAATCACCCAAATAGAGTACATAAAGAACAATACCGAGACTATGGCTATCGCTGCAAATGCCAAAGTCATATTCATATTACTCAACAGAAAACTCTCTCGACTCGGAAATCTGACAACAAAGTAGTATTCAAGATTGTCTAGTGTGGTCAGCTCTTCGGACTTTTGTTGCAAATCAGTCTGATCACCCATCTCACAATAATTACCGTATACAAGATCTTTACTGAAGCAATCATATACCGCATATTCAAAATTGGTGCTCAGTCCATGATTATCCATCTCTTGATAAAGATAATCCTCTAGTACACTGGCATTTATAGCACTATTCACGTTGACTGCATAATAGTTAGACGACTGCCGCTGTATAAGGTTGGTCTTAGGCAACTCCGTCTCATGAAACGTAGCTATCCGCTCTGCCACATGACGAAGCATGATATGCACGGTCTGATCAAACTCTTTATCCTTGAGGTCCCAAGTTTTAAGCAACCAATACGACTGTATAGATATGATACCTATTATGGCCAAGGCACCAAGTAAAAGTAGTCGTCTAATTAAGTTTCCTGGCATACGCCTATGGCATTAGTTTAGTTTACAGTGAGTAAGATAGCAGATAATAATCGACTACACTTTTGCTTAACAGCTTATTAACTAGAATTTGCATTTCATGAAAGGTATTGATATTTATTATACTCCCCTCGGCATGAGAATAAAAAATTTAACTTTGTAGCTGTGAAGATGATTTTCAAATACATATTAGTCAGTTTAAGCTTGTTTATGGCCCTCAATAGTCATGCACAGCAAGGGTCTAATCCGTTTGAAATAATCCGATCTACGGATAGTAAGCCATCCGATTTATCTCCGACGCAATCATCAGATAGTGTCAAAAAGCCTAGTAGAAACAAAGGCAACAGCTTTGAAGTATATAGAAGTGATGATACGGTATCCGTACCGGCTACCTCATCTATTGATGCCGTAGACCATACAGTTGTTGATAGTCTTGAAAATGCTAATGTTCAAACCTCAGAAGAAATAGACATCGATTCTGATGATATGGACTATATGTCTGACAATCCTTTTGAGGTATCTCACGTGCCATATCGACGAAGTGAGCTAAAAGAACAGGCTACTAAAGGCGTAACACAAAGCAATACCAATAAAAGCAATAGTAGATCGATAGTAAGTGTAAAATCTACAAGTAATACATTCATCTTTTGGTTAGTGTTATTTACATTATTGCTACTAGCTATCGTGGTAAATGTACAGCGTAATGCCATTTCTAAGGTAGCCAAGTCAATTACCAATGAAAATGTGCTAAAACTATCTAAACGAGAAGAAAACGGAGGTCTTACAGGGCATTACATCATGCTATATGTCATGTTTTTCATCAATTTGGCGTGTTTCATTTATCTTATTGCCAAGCATTACACTGGATTTGATGGCTTCAGTAATTGGTTAATAGTCTTTAGTGCGGTATCTATCGTATACATCGCTAGACATATAAGTATGGCATTCATAGGCAACATATTTGACATTTCTAAGGATAGTAGCCTATATAGCTTTACGATTATGACGTTCAATATCTTCCTAGGTCTGGTGCTTATACCTGTCAATCTCGTAGTGGCATTTAGCCCACTTGAGATCAGCCGCCCAGCTATGTATGTAGGTATCGGATTGATACTCATACTGTTACTAATTAGAATAGCTAGAGGACTACTTATAGGTGCCAGATTTATTGGTGAGCATCTATTCCAATTTTTTCTTTATCTTTGCACCTTCGAAATAGCACCTATCTTAATTCTATTGAGAATACTAGGAGATCAATAGGGGCCTTATTCGAAATTAATAGTTCAGGGTTAACAAACGAAGTATTTATGGCGTCAAAGAGTACAAGCACTGCACAGCAGACTACTCAACAGGATTCGTATCAAAAGATCAAAACTATACTCGTGTCTCAGCCAAAACCTGAGAGATCACCGTATTATGATCTAGAAGAAAAATGGGGATTGACTATCGATTGGAGGCAATTCATCCATGTTGAACCTGTTAGCGAGAAGGAATTCAGAAAAAATAGAGTTCGTCCAGATGAATTCACTGCTGTTATTTTTACCAGTAAGAATGCCATAGAGCATTTCTTTAGACTGTGTGAAGATATGAGAATACAAATGTCACAAGACACTAAGTATTTTTGTCTAACAGAGGCTATAGCCAACTATCTCCAAAAATTTATCGTATATAGAAAACGTAAAGTATTTGTAGGTAAGAGACGTATAGACGACCTCAACAATTATTTCACAAAGCATAGTAAAGAGAAATTTATACTTCCTTGCTCTAATCTTGGAGCTAAAGATGTAGTAACATATCTCGAAACGAAAGGTCTAGATTTCCAAGATCTGATGATGTACCGTACTGTAGCTAGTGATCTATCCGACTTGGAAGATGTTACATATGATGTACTTATTTTCTTTAGTCCACTTGGTATTGATTCTCTTTATGAGAATTTCCCTAGCTTCGAACAGAAAGGTACTCGAATGGCTGTTTTTGGTAACTCTACCGCTAAAGCTGTGGAGGACAGAGGGCTTACGATTAATATCAAAGCACCAGCTCCAGAATCACCTTCTATGTCAATGGCATTAGAGAACTATCTACAAAAAAGTAATAAGAAGTAAGAGTAATCTTGCAAAACGATATCCCAAAGGCTTGTTGATTTATTTCAGCAAGCTTTTTTTTTGCTTCTTCAATCATTATATCTAGCACATTGAAAAGGTCACTTACGATTACTTCCCATCAAATCTAACTGCAAACTGTACTCCACCACTATACAAATCGACTTTACCCTCTCCTATTCCAGTAATAGGGATTTGTAGATATGGAACGACCTGAACTGATAGATTATCGTTCACTTTTTTACTATAGCCTAGAGATAATTCTATAGATCCCACCCAATTTTTATTCTGATTATCCATAACTTTCTCCTCGAGCAAACCTGGCCTGTACTGCAGTTTATTGTATTCAAATCCATACCACTCCGAATGCAGCATGAAGCTTCTTACTCCCAAGCCCATAACGAAACCCGAATTGCCTACACCATTAAAATGATAACTGAGGTCCAATGGAATTTCAATAATATTACATTTAGCATCCATAGCCATCGGCATGATATTATCTACCCAGCCTTCTGTGATGGTAAACTCAGATCCCTTTCCATTAAATTTTTTCTGACTTAAAGAAAAACCAGAGCTAAGTTCCAACTTATCACTTAGCTGGAATCCGACTTTGGCTCCAAATTTATAACCCATTTTCTTTGAACCATCTACACCAATAGACGACCACTCAGGTGCAATAAATAAAGCATAAGAAAACCTATTAGCGAAAGATTTTTCGGCAGCACTCTCATCTTGTCTAGCTAAAGCCACATCTATTGGAGCAAGTTTAGGAAGTATGTCTCTTTTAGAAGGTATCAGTTTTTCTTGATAGTTGTGTTGTAACGATCTGACATCTATTAGCTCTCTAGTACCTACCTCCGACTCATCAATAGATTGATTTACTACCAATATATCAGATGATGGTATAGCACTCTCATCTACCCTATCATTTGACAGAATAGGAGTATGATATGCTGATCCTGATCTATTGCTAGTGACCGATGTACTCCTTGATTCGCTAGGAGTAATAATGCTAGTATTTGAAGTAGTCTTGGCGTTATTCTCCAATGCTATAGAAGTAAGCTTCTGTTTATCCGTATTAGACTTAATAATACCGATTCCTTCTGATTCTACACTTTGGATAGCAAACACATCATTGTCATTGTCTATTTTATTTCCTATATCGTCATTCTCTACTTGAGCATTTACTACCTGTTGCGCTATTTCAGCTTCTTGAGACGATTCTTTAAAAATTACATTTTCACTGGCAAGAATTACCTCTGCTGAGCTACTACCATCACTGAGGCTAGAATAATACAATCCACCTATAACCGCTAGGGCTACTCCTATCAATAGCAGTAACCATATACCGATTTTACGATTTTTATCATCGTCATCAAGCATAGTTTCCATCTTGTCCCATGCAGCTTCGTTATACTCAAACTGCTGCATGCCAGCTCCTTCTCTGAAGAGCTCATCCAACTCTTGCTTAGGTAAATCAGGCATAAGTAATATTTAATTGTTCAGCAATTCTCTTTTGTAATACTGCTCTAGCTTTTGACAAATTAGACTTAGATGTACCCACTGAAATATCTAGTTTCTTAGCGATCTCTTCGTGTTTATAGCCATCAATAACATACATATTAAAAACAGCTTTATACGCAGTTGACAAGGTTTGGACCATCGCCATCAATTCCTTGTAACCAATTCTACTTAGGATATCTTCCCTCATAGAAACGTTTTCTGCGGCTTTGATATCTGTATTCATTCGTAGTTTTTTTACTTTCTTAATCTGATCAATGGAGGTATTCACTACTATTTTTCTAAACCAAGGCTTAAAATCTACCTTTTGGTCATATTTTTTCAGATTTTTAAATGCCTTCATAAAGCTATCGTTAACTATCTCGATAGCTTCATCTTCATTATGTATATATCTGATAGCAATACTCATACCATAGGAATAGTAGAGTCTATAAAGCTCGTTCTGAGCCTTTCGATCCCTTTTGATACACGCCTGTATGATATGAGTTAAATTCCTTTCCATTTATATTTTAAACGCAAAAAACGCCTTTATGATAGTCAATCACTTTTGTAATATACTCACTATACGGAATGAAGGACTAAATGGTTGCCACGAGGAATAATATTTGTTACGCAGTGGACAGAAATGATCATATAAAATAGAGTAAGAAGAAAAAAATCCCCCTTGTATATATCATGGCATTTCAATGAAACCCAAGCTCTCCCTCCGTTTATAGGTGTACAATAATACTTACTTATGCTTGGATTAATTTCTCTTATCCAACCCCCAAAGTAATTTCTCTCTTATGGTTTGCATAAAGTCTGTACCATTGAGATGCGCTAGCTTTGTTCTAAATGGACATTTAGTAAGTGTAATCTCATGCTCTGCTGTGATGGTCTCAAATCTAGAATCTAAAGTACAGAGAAAATTTTCAGATCGGCCTTCTACTCTAACACTTATCTCGGCATCATTAGAAATGACAATAGGCCTTACATTTAGATTATGCGGTGCTATAGGAGTAATAACTATATTGCCAGAATCTGGTGAGATGATTGGTCCTCCACAACTCAACGAATATCCAGTAGAGCCTGTAGGTGTACTAAAAATTAAACCATCCGCCCAGTAGGCATTAAGATACTTACCATCTATCATCACGGTAATTGTAATCATGGAGGAAGTATCTCTCTTATGTACTGTGAAGTCATTCAGTGCAAAAGGCATGTCGTCAAATAATGGAAAATTGCTACTTAAAGATAGCATCGTACGCTCTTCGGTAAAGAAATCTCCAGCGATAATACTATCTACTGCTGAGAGGGTTCTTGACTTCTCTATATTAGCTAAGAAACCAAGTCTCCCCATATTGATCCCCATAATAGGTATATCTAAATCTTGCACCAAATTGGTCGCTTTCAATATCGTACCATCTCCACCTAATGTGATAATAAGTTCGATCGCATTATCTTCTAGATCTTGCTTAGTCTTAATCGATGCTAGATCAATATAGCTGATGCCTGCTTCTCCTAATGATGATTTATATCCATCAAATATATAATAGTCGAGTGATGAGCCTTCTAACTTATGGAGTAGGGATTTAATAATCCCTATATCTGCTGGCTTGACTGTCTGTCCATACAATAGGATTTTCTTCATAGAAGTAAAGGTATGAAAAGGGAATTACGAATGAAATTTGAAGTAAAGTTGTATTCAACTAATTTCAATTATTCTTAAACCTAAAAAATCCTTATCAGTGATACTGATAAGGATTTTTTCTATAATGAGCACAAATATTACTTGTCCTCTTTCTCGACCTTTTCAGCCTTCTTTCCTAATAGTTTTGCAATGGCATCCGGATTTACCACCTCAAGAATCCCTCTATCATAATCTCTCATGAAATCATCTACTTTCATTCTACTCTTAGAGTTGCTATTAATATACTTGATCCCTACAAAAGAGCTCGTAGTATCTAGCACCTTTACCTTCATCTTATGAACTGCCATATTTTATTATTTGTTTTTAAAAAAATTGATTGCCAATCATTATAACTAAGCGGATCTCAAGCTTTTAAGTTCCACTTTATTCTATTAGACGTGAATTAAAAATTATTGTCATTTAGTACGATCTAGTCAATCGCAAGATCAATAACTATCCGTATATCAAAGTTAATCTTAGTTAACCTTCATTAGATATTGCTTATCTACTGGTTTGTCATTATGTGTCACGACTAATATATACATACCATCATTGTGTTGTTCGAGTTCGATCCATTGATCTTTATTTACAATACTGCCAGATTGGATTAAAGCACCATCTAGTCTGTAAATAGCATAAGCTACACCATCAGTAAGTCTACTCATGCGCACTTGTACTCTATTATAGAATGGATTAGGACCAGAAACAAATGATATAGGTGATTCCTCTTGTAAGAATGCATTTTCGAGAACCTCTAGATCATTGATTAAATTATCCTCCTCTACAACTTCAGGAATAATACCATTATCTTCTATCATACCGATATCCACATTGGGTACACTTAGACCTTCATCTACAGTAAACATTTCTGACATACCACTAGCATCTACATCACTATCTATCCAATCGTTATCACCAGCATTCATTATAGTGACAGCAAATCCATCATCTATACCTACCGCCACTTGATAATCTCCTATCGGAATATTTGTAAATGCATACTTACCTGCGTGATTTGTTATTGTCTGAGCCATAACGGCACCTTGATCATCAATCAATGAAATGGCTACATCTTTAATTGGCGACTCATCCTCTTGGAATGTACCATTACCATTTTCATCAAACCATACTTGACTTATTAGATTATTAATCGTCTGACTATTAAATCCTGCATCAACTTCTTTAAAACTAGATCCATGCGCAATAGATACTAATGGTGTAGTACCTGTAGCATCTACATCACTATCTAATGCACTATCTCCACCTTGATATATGTCTGATACAACAAATCCTGCAGGTACAGTAAATTCAATAAAGTACAGTCCTTGCTTCAGTCCGTCAAAGCAATAAATACCATTTGCATCGGTAGTAGTCGTAGCCAAGGATAATCCGTTAGATCTCTTAAGCTCTACAGCGACATTAGGTATACCTGGCTCTCCTATATCTTGGATACCATCACCATTGAGGTCATCCCAAACAAAATCTCCAATCTGAGCAGGTAAAAACGCTCCTGCGTCTATGTCATCTCTCACTTCACCACTCGCAAGTGTAAAGGTCTCTGTACTTCCTGGACCATTAGTGGCAGCTGTAACATCTGAATCTAACTCTTCATTAGTACCTCTATCAGGATCTGTAAACAAGTAAGGCTCTGGCAATTCAAATACCAAATAATAAGATCCTAACTGCACATCATTAAATTGATAAAAACCAGCAGCCATCGTAGATACATCAGAAATTGATGTAGTTGTCTCTAGCAGCATATTCGTAGTAGCAGAGTAAAGCTTCACTACAACTCCATTAAGTCCTGGTTCATTACTTCCTTTTCGACCATTACCATTGATATCAACGAATACTTGATTACCAATAGCGCCTACAGAAATAAATCCGCCATCAACATTTTCTAGAACTTCAGAAGGTCCAAGATTGATTATATCTGTACTATTACCTCCATTCGCTTGAGTAATATCAGAGTCCGTAAGATCGCTGCCTATGTTAGGCATAGTAGGAGATGTTCCTATTTCATTTTGAAACAATACATAATAACTTCCATCTGCAAGCCCTGTGAATGAATACTCTCCATCTGAATTAGTAGTTACTGAAGCTTGCTCTACACCCATACTGTTGAAAAGCAGAACACCAATATTAGCTGATAAAGGATTACTGGCCTCTCGTATTCCATTACCATCACTATCTATCCAAACGACTCCTGAAATCGAAGCATCTGATGGTTGAGAGAAGACGTATCCAGCATCAAAGTCAAGATTATTTTCACCAGACAATAAGTCAAATGTTCCTGTTGCTGCTTGTTGACTATTTATAGTATTGACATCAGAATCTGAAGATTCATTGCCTCCCAAATTGGCGATAGTAGGAATATAATTATCTACTTGAGTAAATATTAAATTGTATGTCCCTGGTACCAATCCGCTAATAAGATACATACCATTATCGTCGGTAGTAGAAGATCCTATGACTGTCTGTGCAGCATCACGAGCTTCTACTAGTATACCCATTAGAGGCAATTCAGATGGGTCTTGAATACCATCATTATTTTCATCTATCCAAGCATAATCTCCTACACTTGCTAGCTCGTATACACCACCATCAATAGTAATTACCTGATCAAACCCTAATATTACGGAAGCGGACGAGCCTACTCCGTTGGTACCAGTAATGTCACTATCAACATTATCATCAAAATCGACATTCGCATCAGTAAATAGATATGTAGACGGATAATTAGAAAATTCTATATAGTAAGAATTAGCTTGCAGACCTTCAAAGAGATAAGATCCAGCTGCGTTAGTAATAGTACTTGATACTTCGCTACCACTGATATCGAAAAGCTTTACTTCTACTCCAGCAAGACCTTGATTATTTAAATCTTTCAGACCATCAGCATCTGAATCTATAAAGAGCATACCATTAATAGTACCTCTTATATCTTCTACCCCTGCATCGACATTATCATATAACTCTCCATCCACTACTATAAATGGAGCAGTGGTGCCTAAACCCATTAGATTCGTCACATCAGAATCAGTATCTGCTGGACCTACATTAGCTATAACAAAACCTAATGAATCTGGAATTTCAAATTTCACGTAATAACTACCTGTCGGTATAGAACTAAATCCGTAGATACCTAACTCATTAGTCAAGACTGGACCAGCAATTAATTCGTCGTTAGTCTTATAGAGCGAAACCGGTATTCCTTCTACTGGGTTATTTGGATTGTCTTGTACATCATTATCGTCTGTATCTAACCATACCTCACCGACTATTACAGCTCCTGTAGGTACAAACCCTCCATCTATATCTTCATTATTAACTCCTGATCCTAAGAAGATCATATCTGTAGTACCTTCACCATTAGATCCTGTAATATCAGAATTGAGCGTTGGCATCATCGCTAAAGCTACTGTAGGTTGTATAGCATCTGGATAAACAAACTCCAGATAATAACTTGCTGGATCAAGATCTACAAATGAATAAAGTCCTTGTATATCCGTATCAACTGAATCGATTTTCGTTCCAGAAGCGTTATATAAAATTACTTTGATCATAGGAATTCCAGGCTCGCCTGTATCCTGCAGACCATTTGAGTTATCATCTAAAAACACTAAATCACCTATACTAGAAGGGAAGATTAATCCTGCATAAATATTTACAATTGATTGACCTGTATTGAGCGTAAATGTTTCAGTAGTTCCAGAACCATTTGTGCCAGTCACATCAGAATCTATATCATCATCTGCGCCTACATTTGCCAAAGTAAATGTAGTATTCTCATTGAGTACGAACTTGATATAGTATTCATTTGGAGAAATATTTTCAAATAAATAACCACCATCTGCATCAGTCAATTTAGTAGCTATAAGCATATCATCGTTGGCAGTATAAAGCTCCACCGTGATTGCATCAAATGCACTAAATCCATCATTAAATAGACCATCTAAATCGATGTCATTCCAGACAAAACCTTCGATTGATCCAGGGTTTTCTACAAATCCAAAATCAATAGATAGATCATCTTGGCCTGACATAATCATAATAGTATCAGATAGTAGAAATTGTCCATCTGTAAATAAGTCAGAATCTAAATCACTATTAGTACCTGCTTGGTAAGTTGTAGCTTTAAGACCTAATGGCGCTTGCATAAATATCCAATATCTTCCTGGCGCTAATCCATCAAATAGATATGCTCCATCTGTACCCGTGTTGACAATATCTACTGCTTCTCCTCCCATATTAATAATAGTAAGATTAGCAAACTCAACTCCTGGCTCTCCTTCATCTTGCAAGCCGTTACCATCAGTATCAAACCATACAAAATCACCAATACTTCCAAACTGATACACACCAGCATCATAGACTTGAGCATCTTGTATACCTAAGGTAAATATATCCGTACTACCTATTTCTTGAGTTCCAGTAACATCTGAATCTACTGCATCATCCGCAGCTACATCCGCTAGTGTAAATTCATAATCTTCTGATATTGAGAAGGTAAGATAATAATCTCCTGTAGCCACATTCTCTATTTCATAGGTGCCGTCCGTAGAAACAATCGACCTTATAATTGATCCATCTAACTGATGCAGATTTACCGTGTATGTATCTACATTAAGCTCTGCTGCATCATTGATACCATCTCCATTCTTATCTATAAATACCTGTCCAGATATTTTTGATCTTCCATCCTTTACTCCTGCATCTACATCTAATATTACATCACCTATCACTACAGATATTACTCCAGTTGCTCCAGTCACTATATCATCAACATCAGAATCCGTAGCTTCTGTACCGATTGATGGAGTAACATATAATAATGTATCTGTTATCTGAAATTGCACGATATAACTCCCATCATTAACAGGCTTAAAAGTATAAGCACCATTTTGATTTGTCACTGTACTAAACACTTCTATACCAGATACATTGTCAAATAATTTAACTGGTATACCAGGCAGTAATGCATCAGATGCACTCTGTGTTTCATCACCATCTAAATCTAACCAAACTTCCCCATGAATCTCAGCACCCGCTAATCCTAGACCTGCATCCACATCAAGGTTATCTGTTCCAGAAGTAAGTGCGAAAAAGTCCGTTGTACCTTCTCCATTTGCGTCAGTTAAATCGGAATTAAGTGAAGGGTCCGTCACTGCATTAATCGTAGCAGTAAGATCTTGTGGATATTCCACTTCTATATAGTACATACTTGGAGTCAGCCCCTCAAATCCATAAATTCCATTTTCGTCTGTCGTATCCTTCGCTATCAACGTAGACATATTACTATATAAATTGACTACTACTTCTGCTATACCTAATTCGCCAACATCTTGTAGTCCATTACGGTTATCATCTGACCATACGAAATCACCAATACTAGACAACTCATAAGCGCCTGCAAAAACAGTCAAGTTAGTCTCACCTGGATTCAAAGTAATAGTAGCAGTCGATCCTACTCCATTAGCTTCTGTGACATCTGAGTCTGTAGCATCGTCACCTACATTTGCTAATGTAACAAGTCGATCTCCTAAATCAAATACAACATAGTAATCACCAGCCAATACTTTATCAAACAAATACGCTCCATTATCATTAGTAACAGTAGAAGCTATCTCTACATTATTAGATGTAAAAAGCGTAACAGATATACTTTCTAATAATTCATCTGTAGCATTCAATTGGCCATCACGCATCATATCAGCAAATACAACTCCTCCCAACTGCGCGTAATTATTAGCGAGTCCAAAATCGATATTTTCAAAAACTTCTCCTGAGCATATAGTAATCGTATCACTAACAAAAAATCCACCAACTTCTTGAAGATCAGAATCTAAATTCTCATCTCCCTGTTGATATCCTGTCGGTATATATAACTCATCAAATTGCGATTGTATTATATATCTACCTGGAGCTATATTGTCAAATAAATAATTTCCATTTTCATCAGAAATTACATCTCCTTGAGCAACTCCTATCGCATCTATTAAAGTAAGTTGAACACCTTGTAATCCAGTATCACCTTCACTTTGCAACCCATCATCATCTAGATCCAAAAATATATAATCACCGATACTCGCATTTCGATATGCACCTGTAGGCTCGTTTGTAATTGACTCTCCAGGCAACAATGTAAATACATCAGTACTCCCTGATCCATTATTACCACTTACGTCTAATGTAGAATAGATGTAATCAGAATTTAATCCAAATACTATATAATAATCTCCAGCTAAAATATCGTCAAAGAAGTAAGTTCCATCTACATCCGTAAACGTGCTTCTTGCTAATAATCCATCCGCCTTATATAGTTCCACCTGTACACCTACCATTAAAGTATCTGGCGTATCAAAAACACTATTCGCTTTAGAATCTTCAAAGATACTTCCTGAAATCTGTGCGTAATTATTTATAAATCCAAGATCTATACTTTCATCATTTTGTCCTGAGCCTATTGCAATTACATTAGTAGCTAATAATCCACTACCGAACAATAAGTCAGAATCTGAATCTGCATCTCCGACCAAAGGTAATGTTGCTAAATACAAATTAGGAGCAGTAACAAAAATAGAATACTCTCCTGGAATCAATCCACTGAATCTATACGAACCATCCACAGCACTATTAATACTTTGAACTACCTCGCCATCTGAATTAAATAATTCTAATAAAATATTTGCAAGACCTTCATCTGCATTATTATCTTGAATTCCGTTTTCATTATTATCAAGGAAAACAAAATCACCAATACTTCCTGGTCTAAATGCTCCTGTAGGATTCTCTACTCTGGCTTCTCCTGGAGAAAGCGTAAAATTATCTGTACTACCTATTCCATTTACTCCAGTAACCTCTGCAGAAGTATAAACATAACTCGTATCCAGTCCATATTGAATATAGTAGTTACCTCCTATTACATCATCAAAAAAGTAATTGCCACTTACATCTGTAGTAGTTGTACGTGAGATTGAGTTATCCGCATTATAAAGTGTAACTAATACATTTGCAATGGTAGTATCTACACTATTAAATACGCTATCTGCATTACTATCTTCATAGACTTGGCCACCAATGGAAGCATAGTTATTGATAAATCCAAAATCAATCATTTCTTCCTTTTGTCCAGAGCAAATTGCAATTGGACTAGAACCATAGTTGCTCATGAAAATCTCAAGATCTGAATCTAAGGTATCATTCCCCACATTAAGTTGTGTAGGAAGATAAAAATCTGTCACCTCCACAGAAATCACAAAATTTCCAGGAACAAGTCCATCAAAACTATATGCTCCATCCTCACCTGTAGTAACCATATCAAGCACTGTACCTGACATATCCACCAAAGACAAAATTACACCTGACAGTCCAGTATCTCCTTCATCTTGTAATCCATTTTCATTTGCATCTAAGAATACATAATCACCTATACTTGCCTTTACATAAGCTCCTGTAGATTGATCGGTATTCTCTTCGCCTGGCGCTAAGGATATAGTATTAGTACTTCCAGCACCATTGACACCAGTTACGTTATTAGTAGAAAATACGTACTGAACCCCTAGGTCATAAACTATATAGTAATCACCCGCAAATATATTTTGAAAAACAAAGTTTCCATTGACATCCGTAACTGTGGACTGCACTATTTGATCAGCACTATTATAAAGTGTTACTGAGACAGCGACTAAGGCGGTGTCTAGATCATTAAAAATTCTATCCGCTTTACTATCTTCATATACTTGACCAGTAATCGTTGCATAGTTATTCACAAAACCAAAATCGATAGTATCGTCAGATTGCCCAGAACAAATCTTAATCACTGGTGAGGTATAATTGCCTGCAGAGCCTAATAAATCTGAATCTAATTCATCTCCACCAACATCACTTAAAGTAGCAAGATATAGATCTGTAGAAACTAATGAAATTGTATATTCCCCTGGCACTAAACCATCAAAATTATAGTTTCCGTTAGCGTCACTTTGTGTTGCAGCCACTTCCTGCCCTGCAGCATCTAATAGAGAAAGTTCTACTCCTTGTAATCCAAGATCAGATACCCCTTGAATCCCATCTTCATCAATATCAATAAATACATAATCACCAATGGATCCAGGAATATAAGCTCCTGTTATTTCGTCAGATTTTATCTCTCCTGGATTTAGCGTAAATCTATCTGTGCTGCCCTCACCATTCACTTCTGTCACATTAGATGTAGAGTACACATAATTAGATGCTAATCCATATACGATATAGTATTCTCCAGCTAACACATCTTTGAAAACAAAATTGCCTATCGAATCCGTAATAGTAGATTGCACTATTTGATTAAGCGTATCATAAAGAACAACTTGAGTTCCTACAATAACTGTATCCCCAGTATTAAATAATGCGTCTGCTTTACTATCTTCAAATACTTGTCCATTAACTTCAGCATAATTATTCACGAATCCAAAATCAATTGAATCAACCTCTTGACCTGAACATAACACAAGTAAACCCGATGTATAAAAACCTCCTATTTCTAATAGGTCAGAATCTGATTCAGAAGACCCAGCATTACTTAAAGTAGGCAAAAATAGATCGTCTTTGACTAAATTAATTACATAACTTCCTGGCACTAGATCTCCAAATATATAGGCGCCATCTTCAAGACTTGTAAATGAGGATATAACATCTCCACTACCATTTCGAAGCTCCATAAGTACTCCACCTAGACCTTCATCACTTTCGTCCTGAATTCCATTTTCATCTAAATCGAGAAATACAAAATCACCAACTGACGCAGACACATAAGCTCCTGTTAATAGATTGTCTACTATTTGACCTGGAGCTAAAGTAAAGTCATTTGTACTTCCTACTCCATTGACTCCAGACACATCGCTAGTTGTATATATATACCGATCGGATAGATCATATACTATATAATAATCACCTGCTAACACATTGGCAAATTCGTATTGCCCTAGTGTATCCGTTGTACTGGTCTGCACTAGCACTCCTGCAGTATCATATAACATTACTTCAACTGAAGCAAGCAGCGTATCTCCAACAGATAGTAATCCATCTGCTTTACTATCTTCAAATAATTTTCCATTTACAAGCGCATAGTTGTTCACAAATCCGAAATCTATTGTATCGATTTCCTGACCTGAACATGTCGTTATTATACTAGATACATACTGACCATTATCATCTAATGCATCTGAGTCAGTTGCAGCGTTTCCCTCTCCTGCATCAGTGATGAGATATAAATCCGAACTGCTTAACGCAATCGTATAATTTCCTGGTAATAGATCATCAAATAAATATGCACCATTCGCTTCCGTTACAAAATTAGCAACTTCATCTCCAGAGATATTTAATAAACTTAATGCTATACCTTCCAATCCAGTATCGCCATCGTTTTGAATTCCATCTTCATTGAGATCAAGAAATACATAATCACCAATACTTGTAGTTCTATATACTCCTGCATCTACGTTTAGAATTTCTTGCCCTACTGCAATAGAAATAACATCAGTAGATCCTTCTGCAATTGATTGTGTCACATCAGAATCAAATGCATCATCCCCAATATTAGATTGCGTAAATAAATAGTCATTATCAACAATAAATGAAACATAATAATCTCCAGGAAGAATATTCATGAATAGATACGTACCATCTACATTTGTAATTTTAGATTGTACTATTGTACCATTCATCGCTACTAGCTGAACTGTAACATTAGGCAATAGTACATCTGCTGTATCGTACTGCCCTTCATATTTTAAATCTTCAAAAACACGTCCACTCAGATCAGCAAGATTATCTCGCCATCCAAGATCTATATCATTATTAGACTCATTTGACATCAACATAATAACTCCTGTAGCATATACGTCATTGCCATTTATTAAGTCACTATCATTCAATGGGTCTTCACCTTGCTGAGCAAATGTCGGTTTGATTAATTCTGAAGCTTCTGCAGAAATAACATATTGACCTGGCGTAAGACTATCAAACAAGTATATTCCTGTATCATCTGTAAGTACAGTTCCTATTTCAACTCCAGCTGCTGTTGACAATGTTATCAAAACACTATCTTGTGGCACATCGGCTGCATCTTGAATTCCATTTTCATTATTATCATAAAATACATAATCACCTATAGAAGCATATCTATAATACCCTGCATCTAGATCAAGAAATGGCATCTCCAAAATATCAAAATCAATGATACCTGTTGATCCATTTTCATTTATATCACTATCAAGATCATCTGCACCCAGATCTTGTTTAGTTATCAGATAACTATCTGTTGTTTCGAAAATAATTTCATAGTCATCTACTCTAATTCCATCGAATCCATAGCTACCATTAGCATCTGTAATAGTCGTCTGTATCGTATCACCATCAGAAGATAATAAGTGTACACTTACATCTGCGATTCCTATTTCTAGAGAATCTTGAATACCATTATAATCTTTGTCTTCCCATACACGATCACCTACAATAAGCTCTGTGGCAAGTCCTATATCTATATTATCAACAACAGCTCCAGCTGCAGCAAAAAATGTAGCAGTCGTCAAGGGTCCATTAGAATTATCCAAGTCGCTATCCACATTATTTCCTCCAACATTAGGCGTTACAGGAAGTAAACCTTGTGGCAGTTCTAATTGCAAATAATAATTTCTTTCTGTTTCTTCAAATTGATAATTTCCATTCTCATCTGTAATGGTAGAGGCAATTTGATTATCAAACTCATCGTATAAATATAATGTCACACCTCCCACACCAACATCTCCGTCAGAAAATTGATTGTCATGATCATTATCTAAAAATACTTGGTCACCGATTGTAGACGGTCTACAATCTTTATATCTAAATTGACGACAGCAGTTTTCCGCAAAATCTCCATTCCAGTCATATATATCAATACATAGATTATATTCTCCAAAATTGGTAGTCGCTAACGCACCGATATTTACTGTATGCTGCTCATTTAATGATGACAATCGTTCAAAGCCAATAGGAATATTCCAATTATAGCTATAGCCAGGTACTTCTTCTACACCAAATGCTACACACGCATGTTCGTCATTACAAAAAGTGTACATAGGAGTATAAAAAATCTCGATTGAGATCTGATCAATATGAAGGGTCGCTTCGCTGCTCAGTGAATTTCGCACTTGATATACAAGTCCAAAACTACTACTGTTGATCTGATCTGAGGACCAATTACGTCCCCAAGTATCATTAGCTCCACCATATCTCCATACTTGGTCTATCGAATCTGGAAAAGCCACACCAAGATATTGGCCGGCTTTATTTTCATTACTTCCTTGTAATTGCACTTTGACATCACGGATTTTTCCATTCCCTGATTGATGCCCTTCGATAGATAATTTAATTCCATGTATGGTTGATCCATCTGGGATTTCATGTCCCCACTTGGAGAACATTGACATTTCGGATCGATTAACTCCAGGTAATGATACCGTGGCGTATTGATCATCAGAATGTCTGGAGCTGTCGAGCTCCTCCCAATCATAAAATGGAACCGACACGGACTGAGAGTAAATCGTCGGTGTCGCCGTTCGGTGGTCTGCAATAGGCTCTAAGTCCGCCCATATAGGACAGGCTTGATTTTGAGCGCTAAGAGACAAAATGGAAAATACGTATACGAGTATACATAAACCCATTTGGGTGTAGTTTTCTCTTTTGAGGGCCATGATGTGTAGTCTTGGTTATCTTATATGAGATATAATCCTTAAGTGTTATACCCTATATTAGTGACAAATATAAATAAAAGATATCCATATATATAACTATTCGTAATATATAAATTCAACTAATCACTTTTTTGGCAAAAAAATTGCTTTACATAGCGGTTTTAGTTCACTTAGTTCGGTCATTGCAAGAAATGTGGGAAATCTTAATGAAATACTAGAAAATAAACCTGAAAAATAAATGTGTAGATACTATATCACAATGCTAAACTAGAGTGCCGATACCATCGATTGATATACTTTCATCATACCCGTAGCCGCGGTAGTATCTCTATATCTTGCGGATACATATGTCTTACCATCGTTAGCCAATTGGTTTCTCAGTGAATTGTCGGAGACTATATCGATCATAGCCTTGACCAATGCATCCTTATCGTTAGGCTCTATATAGATAGCTCCAGGACCAGCCGCTTCTGGAAGAGATGAAGCTGTAGTTGTAATTACTGGAGTATCGCGATATAAAGATTCGATCAATGGAATACCAAAACCTTCATAAATAGAAGGATAGACCATAGCTATCGCATTATCGTATATAGATAGTAATGCTTCATTATCCACATGGTCGAGAAATTGAAAAAATGTTACTAGACCTAATTCAGATATTCTTTCTTTGATTCTTTGTGCATACTCACCTCCTTTCCCTACTACTTTCACTCGTATTCTTTGATCCTGTGGTATAGAAGCCAAAGCCTCCACAATCAGCATAAATGACTTTCTTTCAATCAATGAACCTACATATAGTAAATATCGCTCAGAAGACTTGGAAGATTTAGGAGTATTATAGAATGCTGGGTTACAACTTTGGTATACTACCGATATTTTAGATGGATCTACATGGTATATATCTTCCATGTCATTCTTTGTGCTTTCACTGATAGCTACTATATGATCGGCGTTCTGTGCCGCATATCGATACTTTCGCTTATACATATAACGATCCCATAAGCCAAACTGCTCCGGAAAATACTCATATATCAAATCATGAAACGTAACGACCGTCTTAGCCTTAATAGCATCACTATTAAGTGGTATTTCGTGACTCAATCCATGGTATATGTCAATCTGGGCTGCGTTGATGTCCTTAGTTATACCTCTGCTTCGCCAGTATGCATTTAACTTTCCCTTATTGGTATGAATAACAAATTTCTCATTATTCAAAAAATATAATACTTCTGGGTGGTTACTGATCTTTGGTGTAAATAGATGGTATTCATGCTGCGGATATAGGCGCTGTAGATCACGCACAAGGGTACGACTATAGTTACCTAGTCCAGTATGATTATGAAAGAGACGCTTAGCATCGAATCCTATTTTGAGCGTTTTGGGCATATACAGAGTTGCGGTGTAAATATAATAAGGATACCGCCTTATTGGTCGAAAGAATGATTAGAATAATAATGTATTGGATGGATGCAAGTAGTTAAGTACCTTTGAGCACCTAGGTAGGCCTTATCTACCTAAGCTAACATGGAGACAGAAAAAGAGACGACAACTGAGAAAAAGTGGAACAAGGGAAAAATCCTTAAAATAGTCACACTATTACTTTGGATTGGAGCTATTGCAGGCGTAATAGGTACCTTCTTATTATTTAACTATATCTCAAAGCAAGATTTGCCATCATTCGCAGATCTAGAAAATCCTGAGTACGATCAGGCTTCTATTATCTATGACGATAATGGTACTACATTCGGTAAATATTATATTGAAAATAGAGTGCCTGTCCAATATGATCAGATCTCACCATTTATCGTGGATGCATTAGTATCTACGGAAGATGAAAGATTCTATAGTCACAGTGGTATAGATGTACAAGCCCTATCTAGGGTTGCATTTAAGACTGTGCTTTTGAGACAAGAGAGTTCTGGTGGAGGTAGTACTATATCTCAACAACTGGCAAAACTTTTATTCAAGAGGCCTAGTACGCGAGGAATGGGTACCGTCAAACGCTCATTCGAACTAGTGAAAGTAAAGCTGAAGGAATGGATGACGGCAGTCAAACTAGAACGTAGCTACACCAAAGGAGAAATCATGGCAATGTATCTCAATAAGTTTGAATTCATCAATGGAGCCCATGGTATACAAGCTGCATCACAGACTTACTTCGGTAAAGAACAGGAAAATCTGAGTGTCGATGAAGCGGCCATACTCGTAGGTATGCTGAAAAATCCAAGCCTATACAACCCGCTAAGATTTCCAGAAAAGGCAAAAGGTCGAAGAAATATTGTTCTCAGTCAGATGGAGAAGGCTGATAAAATAGATAGAGAGGCATTCGATTCTTTGATTGTCAAAGATGTGAATATGGATGAATTTCAGCGTAAAACTCAGTCAGAGGGTCCTGCGCCGTATTTCAGGTCAGAACTGACTAAATGGTTGAGAAAACTATTCAAGGAAAATGATATCAATAAGTCTGATGGTACTAGTTACAATATCTATACCGACGGTCTGAAGATATATACAACATTAGATCTACGTTATCAAAAGCATGCTGAAGATGCCGTAAATGAACATATGAAATGGAATCAAGAAAGATTCGATAGAGTATGGAAGGGAAAAGATCCATGGAAGTACGAGGCTGATGACTTTCAAAAGAAAATAAGGAAAGACATTTTTGAACGTAGAGTGCGTGCTTCTGATAGATATACGACACTCAGGGATAGACACCTAGGAGAAACTATCGCTAAATTAAGAGAACGATACAGTGAAACTCCATTTACAGATAACGCTATCAAAGCGATGATCCGAGTGGAGGAAGGAAAAAATGCATTTAAAAAAGAAATTGAAGACAATTACATCAAACGCGAATACTTAAGCGATTATCAGTCAATCATAAAGATGAAAGGCTGGAAAGATCTCAAGGCAAATTGGGAATCATTTGTAACTGCGTACGATAAAGCATTTAATACCAAAGTCAAAATGATGGTCTTCGATTATAATGAAGAGCATGAAAAGGAAGTGGAAATGACTCCACTGGATTCTGTAAGATATCATAATATGATGCTGCAGTCAGGCTTACTCTCGGTAGATCCAAAAACTGGATATATCAAAGCTTGGGTTGGTGGAATCAATCATAGTTACTTTAAATATGATCACGTTAACTCTCAACGTCAGGTTGGGTCTACGATTAAGCCATTTGTATATGCAACTGCGATCGGCATGATGGGTATTTCTCCTTGTACCACATTTGACGACATCCAATACACAATCGCTCCTGGAGATGCCAATTTTGATCTTCAGGATGAATGGACACCTGCAAACGCTAATGGAGAATTTACCCAAAACAAGTACAATCTATATCATGGACTACTTTACTCAAAAAATAGTATCACCGTAAGGTTAGTAAAAGAAATGGGTACAGTACAAGTTGTAAGAGAACTCCTTAGAAATGTAGGAATCAATGTGGATGAAGAAGTCGCAAACAATGAAATAAAAGTACCTAATCTGCCATCTATTAGCCTCGGAGCGGTAAATCTAAGTCTATATGAAATGACTGGGGCATATACTGCATTCGCTAACAACGGAATGTATACTGAGCCTATATTTATCAAGCGTATCGAAGACAAATACGGTAACGTCATATATAATGCTGTACCTGATAAAAAAGTAGCTATCAACCCTAAATACAATGCGGTAATGGTAGACATGCTACAAAACAATGTCGGTGGTAAGTATGGCTTAGGTATCAAGACACCTGTAGGTGGAAAAACCGGAACAACCAATGATTATACAGATGGATGGTTTATGTCTATTACACCTAATTTAGTCTCTGGAACATGGGTAGGTGGTGACGATAGATGGATCAGATTCCTCACGTTAGATGAAGGTCAAGGATATGTACTAGCAAGACCAATAGTACAGAAGTATCTTAAAAAATTAGAGGCGGACGAAGAAATCAATCTTAATACTGATGTAAACTTCCCTACTCCACCAGAAGGGTTTAGGGAGTTTGTAGATTGTTCGAAATATAAAGAAATAGCTCCTGAGGAAGAACAGGCAGAAATTCTAAAGAACAAAAAGCAACTAGATGAATTTGAAGAAGAGTTTGGTGAAGAGTTCGATGAAGAGTTCGACGAAGACTTTGAAGATGAATTTGAAGATTTACCCGTAGATACTACTAGTACTCCAATAGATACTACTGGCAACAATTAAAATAATCAACCATAAAAAACATTTTATTCTATGAACGCACATACAGCTAACCTTATCAATGCATTAGTACTCATCTCAATGGGAGCTTGGGGATACTTTGGTAGTATGACTCCATCACCTACTGCACTTATTCCAGTATTTATTGGTGTGATCCTCATGGTATTTAACAATGGTATAAAATATGACAACAAAGTAATCGCTCACATCGCTGTGCTACTTACACTAGTTATATTAGTTGCACTCATAAAGCCACTTACAGGTAGAATCGAAGCAGGCGACAATCTTGGTATTTTCAGGATAGGTCTTATGATGGCAACATCAGCATTTGCCATGGTCATGTTTATTAAAAGCTTTAGAGACGCTAGAAAAGCAAGGGAGGCAAGAGAAAATAGCTAGACTGCACAAATATAAAGTATACTAAGCCCAAGCATCTTCTCATAAAGATACTTGGGCTTTTTTATTTAAAAAAGCGAATAAAAAAAAGAGCCCCAATGAAACGATTTTCATTATGGGCCCCCTAAATATGTGCATCTTTCGCTTATGTGTATAATAGTACACTATAAGTGATTATTTCTTATTCATCTTTACAATTGATCTTTTTCGACTATCAATCTAATACGTAAACTGATATATATGCATATTTCGATCAAAACGTTGCACCATCTCCTGTTTAAAAGATTTTTAAAAAAACCTCAATGGATAAAATCCATCAAGGTCATTTCCATTATGTGCGTCTTTGCGAACTACTTGATATAGATATCATTAAAAAATATCAGATATGTAGTAGTGTTTAGTTGTATCCTTATACTGAATTTTAGACGCTATGAAGCTTTAGAAGTCACACTTTTAATCTGACTTTTTATATATACCATTCATAAAATGACAGTAGCTGACAATTAAGGAGCTTTTGGTTTATAAGATGCACTTTTAGTAGATCTCTGAAGTAAATGATCATAAGTTCAATCCTCATAAAAACTTGACATTACTCACTAGGTCTACTTTGCGTCAATAGACATAAGCTATCTTCGCTCGCTTCTACATAATGCAATACACCCACCACTATATCATGGGTTTCATATTGACTTATCTCCGTAGTACTGTTCTCTTGCACAAAATTAACTTTACCTTCAAGTACCGTAAGCTTCGATGGCCAGTTGGCTTTATGTTCTTTGATTACAACGCCTTTTTTCAGTCCAATCGCAATGGCTTTAAATCCTTCATTATTATGTAACGGTTTGAAAATAGGACCATCATTGGTGAGTAACTCTTCTTTTATATTCTTTAATACTGACATGGCTTCTTATTATAGTTAGTGATTACATTATACTCTTATAATTATTGGATTTGATGTATGCCAATTTGGACCTAAACATCAAACTCATCTTATTGGCTCTTTCTTTTACTTCTTCTGTCTTAGCACCTTTGAAATTTTTATCCAAGGTACTTTCCAACAGTACCAACCATCTATCAAAATGTTCATCCGCTATCGCCAATTGGCTATGCTTCGAAAAGGGATTACCTCTATAGTCTGCCTCTCCAAATAAGACCGTATTCCAAAAACTATACATACGCTCTAAGTGCATAGGCCAACGTTCATTAGGAATCTTATCATTGAAAATAGGGCCGATCACGTTGTCATTTCTTACCTCATCATAGAATGCATTGACAAACGTCTTCACATCGTGCTTATTGGTTATATCTTTTATTGTTGTCATATCGAATCGTTATTAAGTTAATAAGACCTTTTACTCTTTATTTATTTCAAAAAAATAGATATCAATTATGAATATCTAAAACCAACTGCTCTACCAATGTCTCCAGTGTACTCGTCTGACACATAGCGTTAAGTTCATTTCTCACCACTTCAAATTTGGTATGGAGTGCACAAGGTTTTGCAGCATTGCACTCTGCCAATCCCAGACCACACTTACGAAATACCTCAGGACCATCTATGGCTACTACGATATCATACAATGCCACTTCAGATAGATCTTTAGTAATATAAAATCCACCAGAAGGTCCTTTTTGCGAATTGAGAATACCTTTCCTAACTAAATCCTGAAGAATCTTTGCCGTAAATGACTCTGGTGTATCTGCAAGCTTACAGACATCCTTGATACCTACCTTCTGACCTTTCTCCCCTTCTTTGGCGATGATGGTCAATGCTCTAATTCCATATTCACAAGCTTTGGAAAACATAGTTATTTTTGATTACATTCAAATATAAGACAAATTTGTCTTTAATTAAACTTCAGTTTGTAAGTTGAATGTAAAGGTTAGTACCACCTAATCTATCTTACCCAAGCACCATTCTCTAGCATTGACAAAAGCTTGTCCCCAAGGACTCACTCTGTCTTTACTATCACTTGGATAGTTAGCCCAGTTCCAGGCATAGAATGATCTTTCGATATGTGGCATGGTCGCTAAGTGTCTTCCATCTTTACTGGCAAGCATCGCTACATTGTAATCGCTACCATTTGGATTAGATGGATATGCATCGTAGCCATATTTAGCGATGACGTTATATGCATCTTCTGATTTTGGTAATGAAAACTTCCCTTCACCATGAGAGATCCATACTCCAAGAGTAGATCCTGCCAATGAAGAAAGCATTACACTACTATTCTCTGCGATAGTTACTGACGTGAAGCTACTCTCGTGCTTCTTAGAATCGTTGTACGTCATACGTGATGGTTGATCATTGGCTTGCTCAGGATTGATCAAATCTAACTCTAAGAATAGCTGACATCCATTACAGATACCTATCGATAAAGTATCGTCTCTATCGAAGAAATCCATGATCGCCTTACGTGCCTTTTCATTATACTTGATGGCTCCTGCCCAACCTTTAGCTGAGCCGAGTACATCACTATTACTAAATCCTCCAACAGCTCCGAGGAACTGAATATCTTCAAGCGTCTCTCTTCCAGATATCAAATCGGTCATGTGTACATCCTTCACATCGAATCCTGCCTGGTATAATGCATTGGCCATCTCACGCTCTGAGTTACTACCCTTCTCTCTGAGGATCGCAGCTTTAGGTCGATACTTAATCGTGTCTCTCGATTCTATTTGCCCAGTCCAGTTTTCTGGGAAAGTATATGTAAGCGGTTGTACTTTATAATTGTCAAATCTTGCTTTGGCTAAGTCGCCAGCTGTTTGTTTACTATCTAATAAGAAAGAAGTTTCGTACCATATATCTCTATAGTGTGCGATATCAAGAGTATCTTTTTGACCATCGTAAGTGAGCTCAAGTGTTGGAGTAGAAATCGGTGCTCCTAGCTTCACAAATTTGATTTCTTCTTGCTCTAAGTAACTTTGTAATTTATCATCATTGGCTTGGATAACTACACCAGCATTCTCTGCGAATAATGTTTTCACCAAATCACCGCCGCCTAATCCACTGAGGTCAATTTTAGCTCCGATCTTAGTATCTGCAAAACACATCTCTAGCAATGTAGTAATCATACCACCAGCAGAAATATCGTGACCGGCAGCAATCATATCTAACTTGATCGCATTTTGGATTACTTGAAATCTGCGAGCAAATTCTTTAGCATTAAATATATCTGGTGTACTGTCTCCTATCGCAGCTCTCGTCTGAGCAAATGATGATCCACCCAACTTCAATACATCAGATGACATATCTATATAGTAAATCGATCCTTTTCCTGATTGCAAGACTGGTTCTACGATCTTAGTAATATCATCACAATGTGCAGCGGATGAAATCACAACTGTGCCTGGAGCGAGTACCGTTTTATCGCCATACTTCTGCGCCATCGACATAGAATCTTTTCCTGTCGGTACATTGATACCTAATGCGATTGCGAAATCAGATACTGCTTCTACCGCTTTGTATAATCTTGCATCTTCACCCTCGTAACGACACGGCCACATCCAATTGGCAGATAGAGAAACAGATTTGATTCCTTTCTCTAATGGTGCCCATACGAGATTAGTTAATGCCTCTGCAATCGCATTACGCGCTCCAGCTGCAGCATCTATCAGACCACTCACCGGAGCGTGTCCCATACTCGTTGCGATACCTTGCACTCCAGTAAAATCTAATGCCATTACCGCTACATCATTAAGAGGTAATTGTAGTGGGCCAGCACATTGTTGCTTTGCAACTTTACCACCTACACATCTATCTACTTTATTAGTCAACCAATCTTTACATGCTACGGCCTCTAATCGAAGTACATCTTCTATGTAATATTTATATTCTTCACCGTGATAAGTCAATGGTTTATATTTGCGATCGAGTTCTACATCTTCCATGATCGTTTTTGGACTACTGCCAAACATATCAGACAATGCAAGATCCATTGGATTCTGTGCTTTTTTGTCTTCGAATGTAAATCTATGGTCGCCGGTTACCTTTCCTACTTCGTACATTGGCGAACGCTCTCTATCCGCCACACGCTTTAGTAATTCTATATCTTTATCTGCGATGACTAGACCCATTCGCTCTTGAGATTCATTACCGATGATCTCTTTACTGCTGAGTGTCGGATCGCCTACTGGCAATTTTTCTAAGTTGATAAGTCCGCCTGTATCTTCTACTAATTCAGATAGACAGTTGAGGTGTCCACCTGCACCGTGATCATGAATAGATACTATTGGATTTTCGTCCAACTCCACCATCGCTCTTACAGTATTGGCCGCACGCTTTTGCATTTCAGGATTAGATCTCTGTACCGCATTGAGTTCGATACCAGATCCGAGTGCGCCAGTATCTGCTGAAGATACTGCTGCACCACCCATACCGATACGATAGTTATCCCCACCGAGTATTACGATCTTGTCATCTACTTTGGGTTCTTTCTTGAGTGCTTGCTCTGCTTTACCATATCCAATCCCTCCAGCTTGCATGATCACTTTATCGAATCCTAGCTCTTGCGTTCCTTCTGTATGTTCGAATGTCAATAACGATCCACAGATCAATGGCTGTCCGAACTTGTTACCAAAATCCGAAGCGCCGTTACTCGCTTTGATCAGTATATCCATCGGAGTCTGATACAGCCACTTACGCTCATCCATCGCTTGCTCCCAAGGACGGTTATCAGCCAATCGGCTATATGATGTCATATATAATGCTGTGCCTGCCATCGGAATCGAACCTTGGCCACCAGCCAATCTATCCCTAATCTCACCACCAGATCCTGTCGCTGCACCATTAAATGGTTCTACCGTAGTAGGAAAATTGTGAGTCTCAGCTTTGAGAGAAATAACAGAATCAAAATCTTTAGCTTCGTAGTATGAAGGTACATCTGGCTGTGCTGGAGCAAATTGCTCTACCCTAGGACCATTGATGAATGCTACATTATCCTTGTATGCAGATACGATCTCGTTAGGATTAGCTTTGGATGTCTTCTTGATCATTCCAAACAGCGATTCCGGCATCTCTTCTCCATCTATGATAAATGTACCATTGAAGATCTTATGTCTACAATGCTCACTATTGACTTGCGAAAAACCAAACACTTCAGAATCTGTCAATGGACGCTCTAACTTAGCAGCTAAATTTTCTAAATATTTCACTTCTTCATCAGATAATGACAACCCTTCTTGTTGGTTGAATGCCGCTATATCGGTAATCTGAAGTACCGCTTCTGGAGTAACAGATATGGTATAAATATTTTGATCTAATCCATCATACACCTGAGAGATCATCGGATCGAATCCATGTCCACCATCATGAAATTCGAAAAGTTCTATCCTAACGATACCTGATATACCCATGTTTTGTGTAATCTCTACTGCATTGGTACTCCATGGAGTGATCATCGCAGCACGTGGCCCTAGATACTTTGCGGATAGCTCTGTGTCTGATAGACTCTGACTATTACCGAATAACCAAGTGAGTTTTTGAATAGATTCTTCGCTGAGGGGTGCATCGATCTGTACTGCATATACGCTACCAGTCGAGTGGCTGAAGAAGTGAATCATGTATGGTATTTATTTATAGTATTGACTCATAAGTCGATCATGATCTTTGACACAGTTCACAGTTACCTTTAACTACTGATCGTGAATCATAACGACTGAAATATGATAGAACGCGTTACAAAAGACAAAGGTAATGATATGATTTGGATGGGCAATAGATAAGTCTCCACAATAATCGAACATCACTCAGCAAACTCCTTATAATCCACCGATGGATCATAATCTTGTTTTGTAGAAATCGAGTGCAATTCACTCCGCTTATCCTTTGATCTGATAAGTGGGAAAAACAATTGTACATACCAAGGTTCTTTCATTTGATTCCAAGCGCCAAATCTTGATGGATACTTACGAGTAATCTTAGCCGTACCAAATAATACATCCCATATAAAAAGTAGATTTCCATAATTACCATTAGGGTGAGAAACACCGTCTTCGGCAGTCAATCCATGATGCGCAAAATGTGTGCTGGGCGTAGAGATCGTTCTCTCTACGACCCAAGCAAGAGGAGATAAGATCCTATATCGATAAAGCAATCTATCCCACTTGGTCTCACTATGCGCGAGTAGAATTACGATTAATTTGATAGGAAGATAGAATAAGTATACATATCCCATACCTAGATAAACCAAAGCAGCTGAGAACCATATGCCAGGCATCAAAGCATAGTACATCATAGAATTCCTATAGGTAACGAGTACCCCCATTTCTTCCACTACGTGATGTGGCCTGTGTAGCTTCCACATTTTCCTATTAGCATGAGATAATCTGTGCCACCAATACTGAGTCATATCATCTAAGATGAGAAATGCTAGTATATGCCACCAAATGGAGGAGTCGATAAAGTAATTCTCTAATCCTGGGAAACTAGTTCCTAAACCCCAAAGTACCACCAAGAATATTCCTGGCTGAATTAGGGTAGGTAGCGTAACAAGACTTAGAAGCTCAATAGTAAAATCATTTTTTGTTCTACGGTCTTCAAAATATAGACCACCAATCGCTTCTATTACCCCCAATAAGAGTAATACGCCTGCAGGTATGAGTTTACTTAGGGCTTCTTGTTCCATGACTTTAAATTACTTAATTATTAGAACAAGAGTGAGACGAAGCATCTCAGATATTAGATTCTCTCCGCATCTAATACTTCAATCAGTTTTGACAAATTAAAATTAAGCGCAAGACTGGAGTATCATGTACCCTTTCATCTACATATGATAAGTTTTAAAAACAATAAATGATAACAATCATTACCCTCTAGAATCAAAACTGTACTCGATTACAAAATTCAAGGTATTTTGGACTACAACTCAAAAAGTTAGGCTATCCTAAATTTATATTTAATACAGCCCTAATCAATTATCAACTTCCGCTAGTTTATGGCTTCCTTTTTGCAATAAATGATCTAAACTTGTTAAAGTTTGCCTCTAATGCCTAATTATTGACAGATTTCGATTGCTGTCTTTAACTATTGGTATAGATAGTGAGCATATTTGCAGTTAATAAGAACATACAAAAAATAATATCGTGAAAGATTACTCTTACGTATACAACGCACACCCAACATTCATAGAAAACATGTATAAGCAATATGCATCTGACCCTACATCTGTAGATGAAGGTTGGAGAGTATTCTTCGATGGTTTCGATTTTGCTAACAATGCCTCTGGAGAAGGAGAAGCACAATCTACAAGTGGTGCTCCTATGAGTACTAAAGAATTTGGTGTGTTATCAATCATTCACGGATTTCGTAGTAGAGGCCATTTACTTGCTACCACTAACCCAATTCAAAATAGAAGAGATAGAGCACCGCACTTAGAATTATCTGACTACGGTTTGACAGATTCTGACCTCAATAGTGTCTTTCTAGCTGGTGAAGAGATCGGTATGAAAAATGCTACTCTCGCTCAAATAATAGAAAAGCTCAAAGGCATCTATTGTGGCAATATTGGTTTTGAATACGCAAGTATAGAAGATCGAGAAAAGCGCCTGTGGTTAAGAGCCAAAATAGAAGGCATTACCAATCAAGATGATTACGGTTTTGATATCGATCAAAAGAAGAATATTCTTGAAAGACTTAACGATGCTGTAGTATTCGAAAACTTTCTGCACACCAAGTATGTAGGTCAAAAGAGATTTTCCCTTGAAGGTGGAGAATCAGCAATCGTAGCCCTAGACACCATTATATCTAACGCAGCTAACGATGGCGTAAAAGAATGCATCATCGGAATGGCACATAGAGGACGACTCAATGTACTTGCTAACATAATGGGGAAAACCTATGAGCAGATCTTCAACGAATTTGAAGGAACAGCTGTACCAGACATGGCATTTGGTGATGGTGATGTAAAATATCATTTAGGTTTCTCTACACAAAGAGTAACTGGCAAGGGTAATAAAGTAGATATCAAGATGGTACCCAACCCATCACACTTGGAGTCTGTAGACCCAGTTGTCGAAGGGTTTGCAAGAGCGAAAGCTGATATCATGTATGATAGTGATTACGATAAGATATTACCTATACTCATCCACGGTGATGCGGCAGTAGCTGGCCAAGGAGTACTATATGAGACGGTACAGATGAGCCAACTTGAAGGATATTATACTGGTGGAACAATCCACTATGTAATTAATAATCAAATTGGATTTACTACTGACTTTGACGATGCGAGATCATCGACGTATTGTACTGCGGCGGCAAGCCTAGTACAAGCACCAGTGTTTCACGTCAATGGTGATGATCCTGAAGCAGTTGCGTTTGTTTCACAACTCGCGATAGAATATCGTCAAAAATTTAACAATGACGTATTTCTAGATATGGTATGTTATCGTAAACATGGACACAATGAAGGAGACGATCCGAAGTTCACTCAACCAAAAATGTATGAACTCATCTCTAAGCATCAAAACCCACGTGCGTTATATGTAAATACACTCACAGAAAGAGGTGATGTACAAAAAGAACTAGCGGAATCACTTGAACAAAATTTCTGGTCGGACCTACAAGGAAAGCTAGACAAAGTAAAAGAACATCCACTACCATACGAATACCAAACTCCAGAGAAAGATTGGAGAAAGATGAGAAAGTCGGAAACTAAAGATTTCGAAAAATCACCTAAGACTGGAATTACGAAGAAAACAATAGATCAGATCCAAGAGCATCTTATGAGATTGCCTGAAGGATTTACGCCATTGTCAAAAGTAAATAGATTACGTAAGGGAACACAAAAACTCCTAGATGCTAAAAAGCTCGACTGGGCAATGGCAGAACTTATGGCTTATGGATCAATATTGCTAGAAGGCAAAAACGTTCGTATGAGTGGTCAAGATGTCAAGAGAGGAACCTTCTCTCATAGACATGCAATATTTAGAGACGCTAAGACATACGAAGAGTACAATAGGCTCAGCGATATGACTGGAGATCAAGGAGAATTCATGATCTACAATTCATTTTTATCTGAGTTTGCTGTGATGGGTTTTGAATATGGTTATTCATTAGCTACACCTAATTCACTTGTAATATGGGAAGCACAGTTTGGCGATTTCTATAACGGAGCTCAGACTATCATAGATCAATATATCACAGCAGCAGAAAGCAAGTGGCAACGTATGAGTGGATTAGTATTATTACTTCCTCATGGGTATGCAGGCCAAGGACCAGAGCACTCAAGTGCAAGGATAGAAAGATTCCTACAACAATGTGCTGAAGAAAATATTGCAGTGACGAATCTAACCACTCCAGCAAATTTATTTCATGCATTACGTAGACAATTGGCGAGACCATTCCGTAAGCCTCTTATAAATATGTCACCTAAATCTCTACTCAGACATCCACTATGTGTGAGTGACCCATCGGACTTTACCACTAACAGTACTTTCCAAGAAGTAATAGGAGATGATAAAATAGATGGCAAAAAAGCTAAGCGTCTACTGATCTGCACTGGTAAAGTATATTATGATCTACTAGAAGCTAGAGAGGACAACAAAATAAAAGATGTAGCAATCGTACGTATCGAACAACTCTACCCATATCCACAGACCCAAGTAGATGCCATACTAAAGCAATACAGTAAAGCCGAAAAATATTGGGTGCAAGAAGAGCCAGAAAATATGGGTGCATGGAGCTATATGCTTACTCATATGCGTAAGCTGGACATAGATCCTATCTCTAGACCTGCGAGTGCATCTCCTGCTACAGGATATAAGAAAAAGCATGATATGCAGCAGGCCGCAATCATCAACGAGGCATTAGGGCTATAGTAATTGACGTAAATTAATTGTTTGATTATTTGAATCGCCAATTTGATTTAGTTGTATGGATTTGACATACAACTAATACCACTATGCATATACTACACAATTACAAATGAACGCAACAAAAGTGTAAATTGCAGTCGATACTAGATTAGTAAGTTCAGTAATCAGCCAACTCAAACTTATATGAAAACAATAGCCGGAACAATGAGATGGGGAACATGGGGAGCAAATCTCGATGACAAAGGATTCGCTGATATGATCACTGGCTGTTTGGAATTAGGAATTGATACTTTTGATAATGCAGATATATATGGCGGCCATACCACTGAAACAGGATTTGGAGGAGGATGGAGATCGGCTAGAGTAGATCGGTCTGAAATTAAGATCATTACTAAGTGTGGAATCAAGATGAATAGTGATCTATTCCCATATAAAACGAAGCAATACGATACTAGCTATGAATATATAGACTCTAGTATCAATAGATCACTCAGAGAATTACAAACCGACTATATCGACCAAGTACTGATACATCGTCCTAGCCCATTGATGGACATGGAAGACCTAGCACATACATTCAAAGAGCTTGAAGGCAGTGGAAAAGTAAGATCATTTGGGGTCAGTAATTTTACACCGTATCAAATTGACATCCTCGCCGAACTCTACCCTCTTGCTACCAATCAGATTGAAATTTCTGTCATTAATCATAAACCGTTTACAGACGATAGTCTTGTCCTCTCTGCGGCCAATGGATTAGAGATCCAAGCTTGGTCACCTCTCGGCGGTGGAAAGCTGTGGCACGATAAAACTCAAGAAGGAAGTCTTAGAAACTCAAGGCTACAGGATGTGGCAGATTTGTATGGATGGTCATTAGATGAGATGGCGTATTACTTCTTATTTCACCATCATACTGAAATCAGACCCGTCACTGGTACTAGCAAAATAGAACGTATCAAAACCGCCATAAAATGCGAAGGAAATCAAATTACAGATCAACAATGGTTTGAAATCTACGAAGCAGCTAGAGGGCACGAAGTAGACTAGAAATAAATTTGCACCCATATAGGCGTATTACCGGCTCCTTTCCTTTAGCTCAACCTAGAGCATTACTAGTTGTCAAAGGTGCAATAGAAACTGATGGTGCCACATTTAACGACGTAATCAATCTTACCCCTATGCCCAAGCCAGCAACTGCTATTGCAGGAGATATATACATGGACAATGGCACTTGTCGACCTTGTTATGGTTTTGTATGACTCCGATACTATACTGGCAATAATTTGGCTGACCATAGATTAAAAAACATCAACCTAATTACACTATGAATTATGTATAGCCTTCAATTCTGTAAATAAATAATCTAATCCATTTTCTTTAATCACATAAACATTCTTAAGTAAATCTCCAAGCTTACCTTTTGGCCAAGCATCCTTTGTCCTGCACCACACCAAATAACTTTCTGGTATATCGCATATTAGTCTACCCTTATATTTACCATAAGGCATCACTGTTGTGATAAGTGAAAGCAATACTGCTGGATCAGGTTTTAATTCCATTACTTATATAATTCCAACTCGTGTATAATATGATTTCCAAGTCCTCTAATCTCTGCTTTAACTTGTGGCGGAGACACCGACCAATCAATTTTCAATTGTGCAAAATTCTTTTTCCCAGACAAAATGTTATTAACTCTATATTGATTATCCTCACCTTTCTGCTCGACTTTTTCATAGGAGTGCGTTAATCCACTCGAGGTAATATCATAAAGAGGGTAATCCAAATTTGCCAATTGAATTTTAGAAATTTCAGCAATATGTCTATCGCCGCTAAGCAATATTGCTCTACTAGGAATTGTCCTATTGAGTAAATCATATAGCCTCTGATGAGCAGTAGGAAAATTAGCCCATTTCTCATAGTTGTGCTCAGATGAAATCACTTGAATACCACATCCAATAATATGTATTGCAGCATCGCTATCAGTCAACTCATCTTCTAACCATTTCCATTGAGCTTCTCCTAACACGTCACCACTTTCATTTTTCTGATATCGCTGTCCAACCTTAAGAATATTTCTTTTTAGACCATCTCTAAAATATCGTGCATCCAAAAGCAATACTTTAACTTTCTGATCGCCACTACCGTAAGTATAGGATTGATAAGCGCCTTCTCTTTTTCGTACATCAGCATCTTTAGGAACATTAAGAAAATCAACCATTAATTCTTTACTCTCCTTCTTAATGGCAAAAGTTTTATCCCCATCATTCTTACCATAATCGTGGTCATCCCAAATCCCAATGATAGGCGTACTAGACAGCAATTTTTGATACTCCTTATTCGCTAATTGCTGATCATACTTTTTCTTTAATACTGCTGGA
>CALKJD010000024.1 GCA_937995755.1 uncultured Saprospiraceae bacterium
TACGTTTGAATTTAGCTTGAATAATTTCAATTTCCGCGTTTGACATTGGATTGAGTACCACTTTTTCTAAGTACGGATTTATACCTTCTAATATTTTGTTGAGTGTTTTCATGGTTCTTTTGTACCCTAATTGGCTATAACATCTCTATATCTGCCACTCTAAATATACGATAGTGGCGGATATATCCCTTATATCAGTCTTGTGGAAATGTGTGCAATGTCCTGATTATTAATGTGTTATGATTTGTTTTCTTCATTTATGCTAAAATTTTAAAATATCCGTAAACAAACGTATATCAACATTTGTACACGAATAGTAATTGTTAGAGACAATATTTAAATTGACATATAAATTTATCAAAGCATAATCTCATATCGACATTATTCAATGACTATAACTATATAAAAGAAAAACGCACGCATTTTTACACTCAATCCTGCTCTAAGTTAGGGCTTTCATTTTGAAAACCTACTATTGTCATTATAATCTTTGTGGAGATAGAGGGATATATACATCAGTACACTATTGGGTATAATTCTATGCTTGAGAAATAGCATAAATAAACAAAGAGTCCTACCTTTATAAGTATATGAGCAATACCATCAAAGGACAATTAGTAGACTTAGAGAGCCGTAATATATATCCTGCAGCCGTAACAGTAGATAAGGGTGTGATTATATCTATTGAACGAATAGACGAAGCTCCGACGCATTATATTATGCCTGGTTTCGTGGATGCTCATATACATATAGAGAGTTCTATGTTGATCCCTTCTAGATTTGCTCGATTGGCGGTAGCACATGGTACAGTAGCTACAGTATCAGATCCACATGAGATTGGAAATGTATTAGGTATGTCTGGGGTAGAGTTTATGATAGCTGACGCTGTATTGGTACCTATGAAGTTCTTTTTTGGAGCACCCTCTTGTGTTCCTCCTACCTCTTTTGAGACAAGTGGTGCGGTGATCGATGCCAATGATATCAAGACCTTATTAGCCAAAGATGAAATCAAGTATCTCGCTGAGATGATGAACTATCCTGGTGTACTCCATGAGGATGAGGAAGTAATGCAAAAGATCCAATATGCTAAAGATGCAGGCAAGCCTATAGATGGTCATGCTCCTGGACTGATGGGTGATGAGGCACTTCAGTATATAAATGCAGGGATCTCTACAGATCATGAATGTTATAGTTATGATGAAGCTAAGCATAAGCTCGATCATGGTATGAAGATATTGATCAGAGAAGGGAGTGCGGCAAAGAACTATGAGGCTTTAGCGCCATTGTTTAATTATAAGCCAGATAGATTGATGTTTTGTTCTGATGACAAGCATCCTGATGATCTTATAGAAGGCCATATTAATCTGCTCGTACGTAGAGCGATAGCAGATGGTTATGATCTATACGATGTGTTACGTGCAGCATGCATCCATCCAGTGACTCATTATGGCCTTGAAGTAGGACAGCTGAAAGTCGGAGACGCTGCAGACTTTATAGTTGTCGATGATCTAGTCGCATTTGATGTAAGCGCTACCTATATAGACGGAGTACAAGTCTCTGAGGGTAACCAATGCCTATTTTCGGAGGTAGTCGCAGAGCCGATCAATCAATTTAACTGTACACGTACCAAAGCGATCGATTTTGAAATCTATACGAAAGCAGAGGTGGCAAGAGTTATACATGCCTTAGATGGTGAGATCATTACTAAAGAACTCATAGCCGATGTAAAAACGATAGAGGGTAGAGTAGTAGCTGATACGCAACAGGATATTCTAACGATCACAGTAGTCAATAGATACGAAGATGCTCCGCCAGCGACGGCATTGATTCATGGATTTGGATTGTCGCATGGTGCTATAGCGAGCTGTGTCGGTCATGATACACATAACATCATAGCAGTAGGCTGCGATACCGAAAGCATAGCTAAAGCGGTCAATCTGATTATAGAAAATAAAGGTGGAATCTCTGCAGTGGGTAATGACAAAGATTTGGTATTGCCTTTACCTTTTGCAGGAATTATGAGTGGCGATGATGGCGTATTAGTTGGTAAGCAATATGCTGAGTTAGATAGATTTGCAAAAGAGGTGTTGGGTAGTGAATTAGGAGCGCCATACATGACGTTGTCTTTCATGGCATTACTCGTAATTCCAGATTTGAAATTAAGTGATAAAGGATTGTTTAGCGGTAAAGAATTTGGATTTGTAGAGGGTTTTGTTTCCTAGTGGAAATTTGTTTTTCGATTTATGGCTTTGTAGGTAGAGTTTTGTCTACCGACGGTTTTCTTTTTAATAAGCAAAAAAGAAAGAAAAAATACTAGAACTGCCCCAATGCTCCGAGCAATTTTGCGCCAGTCCTCTTAGCTGGTCAAGCGTTGCTTCTTCTCAAACTCAAAACTTCATTCCCTAATAAAGGTTTTAGACCCAGAGCGAACAATAAGGGCGCCTGAACTGACATCAAGTGTTTCTGTAGAAAAATTATTCAAAGCGGTAGTCAGGAATCCAGCATTGTTGATATATACATCACCGATGTCTAATATTTTTGTGCCTACAAAATTTACATATCCTCCGGTGACATGGATGCTGTTGGTTGTAGTATTTCTGGCTACATCTACAATTAGGTTTTCAGAATTTTGGAAGTGTACATTTACAAGATTAGTAGGCTTTAATATACTTACGGTGACGGGTGAGGTATAGAAGCTGTTGTGATTGAAGTAAAGGTTCATCGCGTTTTCTGGATCTTTGGTAGCTGGGCAACCGCCATCTACAAGTGACCAATTATTACTTACATCCCATGTGCCCTCATTACCTATCCAATAGAGATCGCTGGAGCTGGAGCCACTGTCATAGACGATGTCTATATTGTTACCATTATTAATGCCTTGTGGTGCATGGAAGACTCCAGGAAAGGATGCATCTATATCTGTAAATGATACATGTCCGGTTACACATATATTACTGAAATCTGTGTCTACGGTTGCAGGAGTACCAATGTTTCTTGATTTGAGTAGGGCAGGATTGCTCTGTGTAGCTAGACTTTTTATTCCTTGCACGATAAAATCAGAATTGGTATCGAGTGCTAATGAAGTCCCTCCTTGTTCGAATATAAGTGTGTCTAATATCAGATCTTTTAGCATGGTGACTTCTCCAGATCCAACTAGAATTAATTTGTTGAATGTACAATTGTAGTTAGGTAGATTGAGTGGCAAACTATTAGTAAGTTTTACATCGTACAATTCTGTTATTGTAGACGTTAGTTTGTCACATTCTATGAGACTTGTGCCATAATTTACAGTTACATTACTATTCGAATTTAACGATAGTTTCATTTCTCCATTGACCACAATATGAGAAGAAGAAAGATTGTAATGTTTTGGAAAATCATCAAAGGAATTCCAATAATTCGTAGTTAAACTATATCCATTGGTATTCAATGTGCCAGCCTCAAATTGTAATGTTTCGCAGCTAAGGTTTTCTTGTAGCTTCCATATACCATTAAGTCCTTTGAATCGAATTTTAGGTAAAGTGACTCCGTTAGATATAATATTAATAATATCGTTAGAGGAAAATAGAAAATCATAATAGTTGAGTGCTGTAATAGTGGCTGAAGGATCTAGTAGTAAATCTCCAGTAATTTTCAATGCACTTTGCGTGCTAGTTGCGCCATCTAATTTAAGATTGTAACCATCGTTATTGATCCATATGAGATCATGACATTCTGCAGTGAAATCATCAGGAATCCGGATGCTTCCTTTTGTGTAATTTCCAATCATTACATTGTCTATTGAAGTTGGAATACAGCCATTAGGTTGAGATCCTACTAACCAAGCATTAGGATCATCCCAATCTCTATAGATGCCACCAGTACCCACCCATTGGTATGTGATAGGAGTCGGATTGTTGATTAGGTTCCATCCTTCACTAACACCTTCTAAAGCTCCATTCGATAGATTGAAATTGGCACCGCCAGAGGTTTTGATATTGTTAAGTATCGCGTCTCCAATGGTCAAGTTTCCAGTAGGTTTTGATAGTATTGTATAGTCATTATGAGCATTACTAAAAGTAGTCCTTTTGCCACATGATGTATCATTAGGTGTGACAATGATGCCATTGATCGTTACTTCATTAGACGCATTGTTTCCACCGTTAAATTGTATAGTAGATCCTACATTTACAACCTCCATTTTTTTTACTATAGTAAAGGCACCTTTTAGTCTAGTAGCTCCTGTATCTTCGATGATTAAATTTTCAATTAGACAACCTGTACATGTCAGATTATTATGTTCTACTTGAGAAGTAGATCCATCGGTATTATCAGGATATTCTAATAGGTGGATTTCATTGACTGAAAATGGTATTCCTTCAATAGCAGGACTGCCATCGAATCGACCTACATGTATAGCATAGCTTCCATTCATTGTGAGTGAGCCATAGGTTAATACCGAATTCCATTTGTTGCAATATATATCAGAATCACTGGCATTAAATATTTTACTTAATGGAGTTCCACTCATTAGTCCTTGAAAAAACCTTATGTCTCCTGCATTTACATCATATCCATTTGTATTCCATATACCACCATACATTAGAATGTATTCAGAAGCATATAAGTCACTTAATTGATTGTAATCAGATCCAACATTTTCAAAGTGAACATTTAATAGATCTTGATTTCCGGATTGTATATCGTGATCATTACCTGATACAAATTTCCATAAGTTGTATCCAATTCCTGGGAGGCTATTTTTAATTAAACTAAAGTTGGACTCAAAATCTATATCTCCATAGACCTCTATTTCTAGCGTATTGCCTGAACTTCCATTCATCAGTAATGTGAAATTGGTGGTGTTGCTGACAGTAAGGTCATGTACTGAATAGAAGCCAGAAGGTATCGTAATCGTCGAGGAATTAGACAGTCCAGAATTGTTATCTATTACAGCATTAAAATTTGCGTCAGGTATTACTCCAGGACTATTATTACCGCCACTATCTTTGACCCAATGCGCAGGGTCGGTCCAATTTCCAGATCCTCCCACCCAATATAATGTTTGCTGGGCAGATACGAAAGATGCGGTAAGAATAACTAAACAGCAGACTAGTAATGATATGCGGACAGTAGAGGTGTAGTATTTCATAACCGGATAATTTCATTTGTTAACTATCTACAAAGATAAAGCGGAGTAATTTGCTCTTCTCACCCCTAAGGGTGATTTTACAAGTTAAAGAATTATATCCAAATTAAAATATTTTTTTGAAGGTTGCTTTGATTTTGAATGTCCAGAATATTTAGGTTGTCTTTTTAGCTATGATAATGTTTCATTTAGTATCTAAACGTATAGAGCTATATACAAAAAAGAAAGACCTACTCAAATAATTGAGTAGGTCTTGTATTATGAGGTAAGAGAAAATTGATTTTCTGATACGTATTATTTTTTAAAAACGATTGGAAGTGCTGCGCGCGTCTTATCCCAAGCAATAACCATATGTGCAGTATTAGCCCCTTTGTCTTCAAATATGATAGTTAAGTTTTCGAGTACTTCATCTTCAGTATAGGTCTTGATATTGGTTCGTCCTACATCTTTAGTTTCGTCTCTATTAGCATTTCCCCAAGCGGGTAGATCTTTAGAGAAGATCATATCCCAACTTCCTTCCATGAGTTCTGCGTATACCGCATATCTACCTTTTTTGAGTTCAAGGTCACCTACCATAGCATCTTCCATGAGTACGAGTTCTGTAGATTGGTTAGCACCTATTCTCCAGATATCACCTACTTTTAGCAATTCTCCGAATATTACTCTGTCCTTCTTGTACGGACGACTATAGATCACTTTAGCTAACGGCTTGATATCTTTCTCTGCTCCTTCTAAGTAATTTGTATGCGCTGCTTTGCTTGGGTATGTAGCCATATCCATTGGGCTTTTATCAGCACCTTCAAACATTACAGGATTAAAAGCAATTGGAAGCTCTACTCTCGTACGATCCCATTGGATAGTCAGGTGAGCCGTCTGATCATCTATCTCTCTAAAAGACATAGACAACATCTCTACTGGCTGGTCAGATCTTGTTGTAGGCACAGTCATACGAGCAACAGTTTTAGACGCGTCTCTTTTGGCTGCTCCCCAGATTCCAGTTTGGCTAGAAAATGAGATTGTCCAATCGTTTTCATTAGGTGTAGCGAACATAGTATACGTTCCTCTATTCACTGTTATCCCTCCGATGTCTACCGCTTGGTAGAATGTGATTTCATTCGCTTCATTTGCGCCTAATCTCCATTCTTTACCAT
>CALKJD010000025.1 GCA_937995755.1 uncultured Saprospiraceae bacterium
TTTAGCTGATATCACTAATAATGATACAGATATATCAAGATCGGAATTGGGAGAAAACAATACTTACATCTACCGTGATGACAAGGATAAGCAATTTGGTATCGAGACTTCATTTGGATTTAGATTCTAATAGTGCTTTGATTAGGAGAACCTCAATCATCTAATCTACTAATTTGTAAAATGAGTAAACCTATGTGATGGACATTTCACTTTCTTGAAACGAAAGTGAAGTAGTATTACACGCACTATATAAGTGTCGGTTACCAAAAGTCCCTGTGGAATGTGGAATGCTACTACAATATGCTTTTGTACTATCTGTGAAAATACTTTACCAAATATTCTTGACTTCGAGCTCTATTTGACTTCCGTTAAACAGCTTAGCTGTATCTTCAAAAGATTGTGTAAAATCTGACACGTAGTATTTGTGTGGTTGGGTAAGTTGTTGGGAGAGGAGATTCTCTTGAGTAAGCATTTTTTTTACCTGGTAAGCCAGTACATCACAGCTATCTAGCACTTCGACCTTACCCTCATAATAAGCTTCTATCTCTGCTCTAATGAGTGGATAATGCGTACAGGCTAGCAATAATGAATCTAGCTGTTGCATACTCGCATCTGAGAGATAGTTTTTGATTACTTCTTGACTTATATTGTTATTAAAAAAACCCTCTTCGATCATCGGAGCCAACAAAGGTGTAGCCAATTGATTGACTTTAAGTCTTTGATCCTTTGACTTGAGTTTTTTATGATAGACGTTAGAAGAGATGGTCGCTTTAGTCGCTATGACGCCAACGTTCTTATATCCTTGCTGCACTGTGTACTCGACTAGAGGATCTATCACATTGGCAAATAGGATCTTACCCTCAAAGAATTCTAAAAGCATATCACTCGCTGCTGCAGAAGCAGAGTTACACGCTATGATAATCATCTTACAGTCTTGCTCTAATAGAAACTTAGATATACGCAGCGCATAATACCGTATGGCATCTGCGGATTTATCACCATAAGGTAGATGTGCAGTATCCCCAAAATAGATCAAATGTTCGTTGGGCAATACTCTATTAATAGCATTGGCGACCGTTAAGCCGCCAATGCCAGAGTCAAAGACTCCTATACTCCTTTGGTCGTTATGACCTGTCTGATTAGTATTATACCAACTGTCCTGCATGAATGCTTTTTTAATCTGGTATAAAAGCGATTTGTTTCCCTACTTCCTAAAAAGCAGAATTAAACCAAATCGTTATTACCAATCAATTATAATTTAGCTTTTACTAATGCTGTTACGTCTGTTCCAGGATCTGCATAAAGTACGATACCAAGGCTTGCATCGAAGATATAAGTATATCCGTTCTCTTCTGCTACTTGCTTGATAGCCACATTGATTCTTTCTTGGATAGGCTTGAGTAACTCTTCGCTTTTAGTCATGATACGCTGAGATGAAGTCTGCTCAAATTCTGCAATCTTCTGCTCTTCTCCTTTAAGTTTCATTGCTTCTGCTTCTAGTTGCTTTGGAGAATAATTATCTCTGTCTGCCTCTAGCTTTCCGTACTTAGTCTGTAATGCAGTGATCATATCTTGACCTTTCTTCTGCAATTGAGCCTTAAGAGTCTCTATGTTAGCGTTAGCTTCTTTTACTTCTGGGAGTTGAGATATCAGCTCTTGTGAGTTAATGTATCCAAACTTCTGAGCTGATGCTGTCATTGAAAATGAAACAAATGCAATCGCTACGATTAATAATTTACTGAATGTCTTCATAATAGTCTAAAGTGTGCGAGACGGCTATTATACCAATCTCTAAGTGTAATTTAATATAGGTTAGTTAGCTTAATATTGTAATGTGTATCGCTCTATAACGATACTACTGCCTGAGGTGTATTCTTATTTTACTCCTAATCTCTTCTTGAGGTCTGCAGTCTTGTCATATTCGTCAGAAGTAAACAGTAATCCTGTAGATCCTGCCTTGTCAAATATAAGGTCATATCCTCTATCTGCGGCAAAATCTTCAATAGCTGAGAATACTTTCTCTTGAACTGGAGCTACTAACTCTTGTCTTTTAAGAAATAAATCTCCTTCTGGACCAAAACGCTTCTTTTGCAGTTCTCTTACTGCAGACTCTGCGTCTACGATTTCATCTTCTCTTTTTTGCTTGTCTGTATCACTAAGTAATACTTGCTCAGCTTGATATTTATTATACAAACTCTTGATTTTGTCATATTCGATGGAAACTTCTTGTCTCCATTCTGCTGCGACATCATCAAGTTGCTTTTCTGCAGCACTGTATTCAGTCATATTAGATAGTATCTCTTGGATATCTACTACTGCTATTCTTTGCGCTGATGCTGTGTAACCTACTACTGTTACTAGCGCTACGAGGGTAAGGATTCTTTTCATCATAAGTCTAATCTTTTATTTTAATGTATTCTTTTTTCAAGTAACGAACATCTGTAAGTATCACTCATTCACCTTTTCGTGAATCTTCCTGATCAATAAGCTCCAATCTCTCTAATAATATAAGACTTATGGGCCGATTTTCAATCATCTTGATTAGGCGATGCCAAATTTACAATTTTATCACTTGCTACAACTATAAGACTGATACTAAGACCTATAGTTTCTTAATGGAATTTAACACACTTTCACAGTATTACACAACCAACTGAAATACAACAACTTATATGTTAAATTGATCATTCAAGCGACAATCCTTTAACGAAATTTTAACCTGAATATTTCAGTGTTTTATTTAATTAGTCGATTCCATTTGTTCAATTTCTATCGTAACTCATTCTAACTCCAATTGTATTCCGCTCCCATCTTTAGTCAATATTTACTATTTGATTGCCACTCTACTCTTCTGATCTACTAATTTCAATAGAGTGGTATTGCATACTAATCAATCATTTTGATGATTTTACATCGGCAAGCTCAACTAGCTCTCCATTTATATATAGATCATCCACCTTATTAATAAAAAACGCCCAAACAATGACCTTAATATAGGTTACTATTTGAGCGTTTTGCGTTTAACTTATATGCCATGGTCTCATTAGCTTTGATCAGTTTCAAAATACCTGATTAGATCCGTTCGTCGCAGTTATCATGACATCTCGATTATGACAAGCAATTTCATATTATCATAGCGATGACAATTCTGATAAAGGCGCTTGCTACTTACCGTGACAGTGTTTAAATTTCTTACCACTTCCACAAGGGCATGCTTCGTTTCTTCCCACTTTCTTTTCATCTCTTTTGAAAGTCTCTACTTTCTGTGGTGCTCTACCCGCTCCAGCCGCTGCTTTACGCATTGCTTGCTCTTCTGCAGTACTTCCACTTTGATTCGTTTGTACTTTCGAAAGATCAGTTTTCTGTTCTTTTGCTTCTTTTAAAGTGCCCTCTCCTTCGCCAGTACTGATGAGCAACTTACCTTTCATCAAGTAAGAACAAACATCGTAATTGATGTTACTAATCAGCTTCTCGAATAAATTAAAAGCTTCCATTTTATAGATTACTAATGGATCTTTCTGCTCAAAAGATGCTGATTGAGATGATTCTTTCAATTCATCCATCGCTCTTAGGTGCTCTTTCCAATTTTCATCTATCAGAGCCAGCATAATCGCTTTCTCGATATCTCTCATGATAGTGGAACCTTCACTTTCGATGGCTTCTTCTAAGCCAGCTGAGATATTTAGTGGTTTAGATCTACCATCTGTATATGGTATCGCTATTCTCTTATACTTATGACCTTCAGCCTCGTGTACTCTGATTATCGTAGGCAACAATATTTCACTGATTTGCTGCGATTTACGAGCATATAATGCATTTACCTCTTGCTGATATAGACCTATAAGATCATCCTCATGCATACTGATAAACTGATCTTCAGTAATCTGAGGATCTAATCCTAATGCTGTGATAGATCTCGTACGGAATGATTCATAATCTCCATATTGCTTATTATTCTCTACGATATTTTCAGTGAGACCGATAAACATGTTATTGAGATCGACCATCAATCTTCTACCATTCAGTGCGTTATTACGCTTAGAGTAGATAGCCTCCCTTTGTATGTTCATTACATCATCATACTCAAGCAAACGCTTACGCACTCCGAAGTTGTTTTCTTCCACTTTTTTCTGTGCTCTTTCGATAGACTTAGATACCATAGAGTGTTGAATAACATCACCTTCTTTATGACCTAACTTATCCATGATACCGGCTACACGCTCTGATCCAAAGTTACGCATCAAATTATCTTCTAGAGATACATAGAACTGTGACATTCCTGGATCTCCTTGTCTACCTGCACGTCCTCTAAGCTGTCTATCTACACGTCTACTATCATGTCTCTCTGTAGCGATGATGGCTAGACCACCTGCATCTTTCACCTGTTGCGAAAGCTTAATATCTGTACCCCTACCTGCCATGTTAGTGGCTATAGTAACTTTTCCTGGCAGACCTGCTTCACTTACTACTTCTGCCTCGCGCTGGTGTTGTTTGGCATTCAATACATTATGATCTATACCCCTCATTCCTAGCATTCTACTAAGCTTCTCCGAGATATCTACAGAAGTGGTACCGACTAATACTGGACGTCCAGCATCAGTAAGTCTATTTACTTCCTCTATTACTGCATTGTATTTTTCTCTGTTGGTCTTATAGATAAGATCCTCTCTATCATCTCTGATAATCGGACGATTAGTAGGTATTACAACCACATCTAATTTATATATTTCCCAAAATTCTCCTGCCTCTGTTTCGGCAGTACCGGTCATACCACATAGCTTGTGATACATACGGAAGTAATTCTGCAATGTAACTGTAGCGTAGGTCTGAGTAATCTCACCCACCTTTACATTTTCCTTAGCCTCTAATGCTTGGTGAAGGCCATCAGAATATCTTCTTCCTTCCATCATACGACCTGTTTGCTCATCTACGATCTTCACTTGACCGTCCATCACTACATAATCTGTATCTTTTTCAAACATCGTATAAGCCTTCAATAGTTGACTTACAGAGTGTAATCTACGTGCCTTGATAGAGTAATCTTGAATCAAAGTATCCCTTTCATCAGTGAGCTTAGTCCCTGTTTCTGTTTCTTTAAGTTCGAGCTTATGCATCTCTTCTGTGATATCAGGCATCACATAAAAGCTTGGATCATTTTCTCCTTTTGATAGAAAATCTACACCTCTATCTGTAAGCTCTACATTTCTGTTTTTCTCATCTATAGTAAAGAGTAGTGGCGCATCCACTATATGCATATTCTTATTCTGCTCTTGCATGTAGAAGTTTTCAGTCTTCTGCATGTGTACTTTCACACCATCTCCAGAAAGGAACTTGATCAAAGGTCTAGCCTTAGGCATAGCCTTATGCGCACGATATAATGCTAATCCTCCTTCGCCTTCTTGGTAACCCGTTTTGCCTTCTGCAAACAATCTCTTTGCATCTGCTAAGTACTCTGTTGCCAACTTACGTTGTCCGCTAAATAGGCTTTCGACTTTATGCTTTAGCTCATTATATTCTTGCTCTTCTGACCCTTCTGGTACTGGACCAGATATGATCAGTGGTGTCCTTGCATCATCTACAAGTACACTATCCACCTCATCTATCATGGCAAAGTGGTGCTTAGACTGTACTAGCTCTTTGGATGATCTTACCATGTTATCTCTTAGGTAATCAAAACCAAATTCATTGTTAGTACCGTATACGATATCTTTTTTGTAAGCAGCTACTCTCTGTGGTGAGTGTGGCTTATACTTATCTATACAATCTATCGTCAAGTGAAGGAACTCCATGATAGGTCCGATCCACTCACTATCTCTTCGTGCTAGATAATCATTGACTGTAATGACATGTACACCATAGCCAGATAGACCATTAAGGTAAGCTGGAAGTGTAGCCACGAGGGTCTTACCTTCACCTGTTGCCATCTCCGCAATCTTACCATCGTGTAGTACCATACCACCAATCAGCTGTACATCATAGTGAACCATGTTCCATGTAATCTCTCCACCTGCAGCTAGCCATGTATTTTTCCATGTAGCCGTATCGCCGTCTATCATTACATAGTTAGCACTAGCAGCTAGATCTCTATCATTCTGGGTAGCAGATACTACAAGCGTATCGTTTTCAGAAAATCTACGCGCTGTTTCTTTTACTACTGCAAATGCCTCAGGCCTTATTTCCTTAAGTGCAGCCTCGAGATGCTTATCTCTTTCCTTGATCAGACCATCTATGTCGTTAAACATATCTTCCTTCACATTGAGATCATTCTCATTATCTGCCCTTTCTTGTAGCGCATCTATATCGCCATTAATCCCTGTAAGGTGCTCTTTGATTCTCTCTCTAAACTCAAATGTCTTATTACGAAGCTCATCATTTGAAAGAGACTTATATTGCTCAAAGTAGTCATTGATCACTGATACTACAGGATCGTACTCTTTGACATCTTTATCATATTTGGTTCCAAATACTTTCTTTAGAAAATTAAACATGGTATATGGTATATTTTAAGTTATTGTCTTAATTGGTGCTTTGAGACTGCCATCGCAAGTTCTCAAAAGTGCTCAAAGATAAAAAGTATGAGCGATTACGAAACAATGAGATCAGATACTGTTCCAAGAGTAGATCAGCGACATAATGTCACAAAAAACACATTGCCTGATTCACCCTAGGGCCAATATGACGACATAATGGGTCCTTCAATGCCATATATGGTGTTATATATATAAACTATTACCTGTTCAAAGGCTGTTGTCCACTTGCACCTATTCACAGCGTGTGACCATTTGTTATCCTAATATGGTCCTGCAAAATTTTGAGAGCGCGTATTGATTTCTACGATGTTTTTTCAAGTAATCGCTACTAGAGTTATCAATAACATGAGCAAAACTGATCTACGGCAGACAATTCTTCGCCAAATAAGCGGACGATGTGGAATCTAGAACCCATTTATTTCGTTATATTAGTATCGAACATATTTTACTCTTTTGGGTATTAATATTACAAACCTTAAAATCATTGTCATGAACACCACTACCGTAATGTTTAGTGTCTCACAATTAAGAATAGTATCTGCTAGACACTTCTTAAGCGAAGCTGGAATAGAAAGCTGGACTGTTAATAAGATGGATAGCGCTCATGCAGGATTATTTGGTGACATCGAGCTACACGTATCTACTGAAGATGCAATAGAAGCACGTAAAATACTGGAGAAGGAAGAGATCATCACAGCGCCGCAATCCTAAGACAATAGTGAAAACCATCATTACCTCACACTCTAAAATACATAGATTATGGAAATGTCAACCGTATATAAAAATACATCGGATCTTAAAATAGTAACTGCACGACACGCGCTTAATGAAGCGGGTATAGATACATTTATTCTCAACAAATCAGATTCGGCATATGTCGGATTATTTGGTGGAGAGATACTTGTGAATGTAGCCGTAGAGAAAGCTGAAGAAGCTGTCGCATTATTACGCAAAGGTGGATTCTACGAAGAGGAAGGTTAAGTTTCTTAACTCACTGAGTAGACCAATAAACCAATAATATAAGCCCTCAATCTTCTATCTGAAGTTGATGGCTTTTTTTATATCACAATGTTACCTCACAGTATTAGGAGACGTAGCATTTCGCCTATCACCGACACCAAATCAAATGCTTCAAGTACGTCAGTAATTGCATTGAAAGATTAACTATTTCCCTTTTTATTTACCTTATTATGATCCACTTCGATATTGGGGATCTTAACAATTTCAAATGTAGCTGATGCTAAAGATACCTTACCATTAGTATCTATTATCGCTTTGCCTATCCTTTCGTTAAGTTGATGTTTAGTAAATCGACGTTTTTTATAGTCTACTATGTACCTAATATTAAATTGGATCCAATTATCAGTCATAGTAATGGCAAGAGTAGGTTCAACTTGTGCATCTTCGATATAGTATTTATTGACAACTTCCTTCCACATAGCCTGAGACTGAGAGACATACTCAGATAAAATCTCGCTGGAGAGCTGTACGACTAGTGACTTCGCTAATTCTATATCTGATCCATATCGGATAGGTAAATTAAACTCGTCCCACACGAAAGGAAAATCTTGCGAATAATTATAAATGGCTCCTTTAAACACAAATGAATTACTCAGCTTAACAATTCTACCGCTATAGTTGTCACTAGATACCCATTCGCCAATTTCCATCATGGTAGTATATATACTGTCGATATCGATTACATCGCCTTTGATACCATTAATTTCAATTCTATCACCTGGCTTGTAGACCTTGACAAAAAAGATGTAGAAAGAGCCCGCAATACTTAGTATTAACTCTTGAAGTGTAATCGTGATCCCAGCAGTGAGCAAGCCAATCGCTAGCGCAAAATCTTTGATGCTGCCAGTGAAGTATGAGACGGTCAGAAAGGCTATAAGACCATAGCCCACAACTTCAACTCCCTTTTGCGATTTATATCTTATCGAATTATCAGGGAGACTTTTTCTCAAAAACTTCCGGATAAGAGAGATTACCATTAGTACTACAACGACCCAAAAAATATACTTCAATATACTTGCAGTAAACGTATGAGCAGTCAACCACTCTTCTATATATGTCAAAATCTTCATGTCAAAATTTTTATTGCTACGATCTTAGTTTCTTATGCCCATTGGACAATATCACCTTTAAGGGTGACACCAATCTCTAAGTAGACATCTAATTTTGGATCATAAATCAATAAGATAAAATAGTTATGAAAACAAGATCAATTATCACAATTCTCCTATGTGGAATTTTCATTTCTCTCTCTGCACAATCTACCAACTTTCGCTTTGATGTTGATAACCAAGTCTATCTGCAATTTAAAACGAATACCGCTGGATTTCACTACATCGAACAAACAAATACACAAACAAGCCTATTTTTTGGTTACAGAGCAGGAGTCAACAACACTGATATAGGAGGAACTAACTATGGCGAATTCAATTCTGCCTTTGGTCAGCTTTCGTTAAGTAGTAATACCACTGGGCAAAGAAACACCGCTTTAGGCTATAGCTGCATCGATGAAAATACAACAGGTAATAGTAATGTGGGTATAGGCTATGCTGCTCTCTCGCACAATACAGAAGGCGATGCCAATATAGCTATAGGAAGTATTGCATTGAGAGACAATACTACTGGAGACAATAACATTGCAGTAGGAGCAAGTGCAATCCTAACAACTAATGGTACTGGGAACACTTCAATGGGTTGGTCTTCAGGAACATATGGCAGCACAAATTTCAATACCTATTTTGGGTACAGAGCTGGTAGAGGTCCTGTCAATACAACAACAAGCAGAAGTAATAACGTCTTATTAGGAGCATATGCAGGAGAAGAAGTAACCACAAGTGGAAATGTAATGCTTGGATACAAAGCTGGACGCTACTCTAATGCTGCTGGCAGTCAACTATACATAGCTAATAGTGATGCAGATAGCACAGCGGCGCTTATTTATGGAAAGTTTGATGATGTTAATACGAGCAATCAACTGGTGCGAATAAATGGCCAGTTGACAGTCAATGGACTATACACCATGCCAACTACAGCGCCTGTCTCAGGACAATTTTTGAGAGCTACCGCTACAGGCGCTAACCCTACACTCAGCTGGGCCAATATCGACGCCCCATGGAGCCTAGCCGCAGAAGATGACGTACTCTACGAAGATGGCGATGTTGGGATAGGGTTAGGCAATGCTCTTTATCGTCTTGACGTCGAAGATAGCAACACGTCCTATGTCGCTAGATTTAGAAATAGTAACACTACAAGCAATAGTCGAGGTATTATCATTCAAGCAGGCCCCATAACTAATCCAACCAGTTCTACTTATTACACTCTTTGTCTTGACGGAAACGGTACAAATATAGGAGGGATACGAGGCAACGGTAGTGGAGGCCTCCAATTTGCTACTACTTCTGACCGTAGGCTGAAGCAAAATATTAAGACGTATACTGATGGCCTTAAGACGGTGATGGAAATAAGACCTACTCAGTACCAAATGAAAAGTAACCCTAGTGTGGACGAGATCGGCTTCATAGCTCAGGAGTTAAAAAAAATACTTCCCCTTGCTGTTGGAGGCAACCCTACTGACAATGTAAAAGAAGCACCTATGACTGTGGACTATAGCAGACTTACACCAGTGCTCGTAGCAGCGATACAAGAGCAACAGCAGATCATAAAAGCACTACAAAAACAACTAGATAGTCAGAATCAAAAATTTGAAAAGCAGGACCAGCAATATGCCGATCTAAAAGCAGAAATAATGAAAATGCAAGGTCTTGCAAACAAGTAAGAGTTAGTACTTTTAATTAGTAAGTAATAGAGGTATACTAACCAAGTATGGCCTCTATTTTTTTGTCATCAATATTGTTTTTAACAAAAACGAAATTGAAATTTCAGCCTAAAGAATTGAAATTATTTATATCTACTGTTAGCAATTATTTGATATCATAAGTATCTAAAAATGTCAGAATAAATTGTGCTATTTCACTTGTTTTTTCTTCCGCTGCAAAATGTCCTGCATCGAGTAAATGAAGTTCAGCATTTGGCAAATCATTAAGGTAAGCCTTTGCGCCATTAGCATTAAACTTCAGATCTTTACCACCCCAAACGATAAGTGTTTTGGGTTGATTCTTATTTAACATTTCTTGCCATTTTGGATATCGGATAAGATTGGTATTATAGTCTTGAAAAAGCTGGACTTGTATTTCTCTATCTTTCTCAGAATTTAAAAATGCCAAATCATGTATCCAAGCATCAGGACTCTGTATGTTATAATTGGTAGAATCAAGATCAAATAAATATTGCTTGTTAATGATAGCATCTTTACCTGTCAGGCTATACAGAAAATCATATTTGGATTGAGAAGTATCTGATTGAGCTGTTCTAAAGAAATCTTGTCTTTTGTCAGTCAAGCCTTCTAGATAGGCATTAGCATTTTGCACTATTAATGCCTTTATACGCTTAGGATCATTAGTCATCATCCTATATCCTACTGGAGCTCCAAAATCTTGCATATACATCACATAGTTATCTACACCCAACTGATCTATCAGCTTCTGAGTATACTCTGCCAACAGATCAAAGGTGTAATTCGTCGTACTTGGATCTAAATGATCACTATATCCTGATCCAAGATTATCTGGAGCTATCACATGATAATGCGTAGCTAACATAGGAATCAAATGTCTATAAGAATGCGAAGAAGATGGATATCCATGCAAAAGCACAATAGTAGGATGATCTACATTCCCTGCCTCTCTATAGAATAACTTTACTCCGTCGATTACTTTATAATTATAAGTGGTAGGTGGAGGTAAGAAAAATTCCTTTGCACCTACTGTCGGAGACTCAGAAACTGGTGTATTACAACCAAAGGATATTGCTATCAATAATATTCCGAATACTAAATATTTCATGTGATTTGATGTTTATAAAAAACAGTTATTTAGAGGTAGATGGAGATTACAATAGCGATCTGAGATAATCCCAAATCGCTATCGGCTAAACTAGTAAAATATTAAGTTAGTTTCTTCCTGCCATGACTCCACCATCTGTATCCCATATAGCTCCTGTTACCCAAGATGATTTATCTGAGAGTAAAAAGACTATACTGTTTGCGATGTCTTCTGCCTCTCCAAATCTACCTATTGGATGAAATCCATTGAACCCAACCAAGGCTTTGTCTGCTGCTTCTTTACCACCGAATACACCGTGATAAACAGGCGTATTCACTAATGCTGGAGATACAGCATTTACTCTAATATTGTCCTCCGCTAACTCCATAGCTAAGTGCTTGGTGAGAGAATGTAAACCAGCTTTTTGCATAGAGTAAGCTGAAGATGGAGTGGCTTTGATCGCTTGTTTTGCCCACATTGATCCTACATTCACTATAGATCCACCCTTTGTAGATTTCATCTTTTTAGCTGCACTTTGAGTAATGAAAAAGAATCCACGGTTAAGATCTAAGTAGGAATTGTAATCTTCTAAGGTGTGATCTAAAAATGGTTTTGGTCCAAATATTCCAGAAGCATTCACAAGATAATCTAGATTGTCCAACTCTGCAATAGTAGAGATCAATGACTCGACTTGGCTTTGATTAGATATATCTACTGCGTGCTTGATAAGATTAGGTGCATCGGCTACCTTTTCTATATTTCTCCCTACGATATGTACGATCGCTCCACCTGCTAATAGGGCATTCGTAGTTGCATTACCGATTCCACTTGTACCTCCGATTACTAAGGCTACTTTGTTCTCTAACTCTCTCATATGATTATTTATGTATTAAATTATTAAATAGACAGACAAGTCTGTCTTGTAAAATGTAAATTTTTTTATCCTATGATACGTGCACACAAATTTCTAGACTCTTTGATTGGCCAGTCCGCTTGATGTAAATGACTTTCACCTACCGCACTTTCGTAAAGCAAGTAAATCTGTCTTGCGAGTGATTCTATTTCTTCTCCTTTAATATCATCTAGATTATTAGTTATAGTCTCCCCTATCAGCTGAATGAATGCATTTTTCTGCGTTTGAATTTCATTTCTTATGATTTCATTATCCTTTGGGATCTCTGCCACCGTTTTGATACACCAGCAACCATTAAAGTCTTTATCTTGAAAGAATAAACCTAAAAAATCAAAAATGGCTAATACCTGAGTGGCACCTTTAGGTTGGCTATCAATATAGGTTTGTATGCCTTCTATAAATGTACTATTCTTGAATCTGAGGTAAGCCAAACAGATCTCTTCCTTAGACTTAAAGTGATTGTATAGTGTAGCTTTTGCGATTCCTGTTTCTGATATGATTTCATTTATTCCTGTAGAATTATAGCCATTCTTATAAAATAAGAATGAAGCTGTTTCAATAATTCTATCTTTCACCTCAGAACGTTTCATGATGTAAATATAAACAAATTGCACAAAACCAGACAGACCTGTCTACTTTTAACAGTTCTATAATATCTCATTATTAAATTCTACTAGTTAAAATCATACTTATACCAATTCTTCAAGATGACTTATTTGTATTTAAAGTATCAGTTGTACTTAAGCATTCTTATTCATGGCCTTACCCATATATCGTTTCATACTATAGCCAAACCCTAGTCCTCCTAACGTCCAAATGATGATTCCCAAAATGACATTCTTCAAAGTAATTTCTTCTCCACTAAAAAGTGGAAACCCTAAAGTCATAATGAGAAACATCATTCCACCCCATATCAAACCTTGCTTTATCCAGCCGTTCCCATCATAAGGCATGGGTGTAATATTCAGATCGATATCTTCATAGCGTGCAGGTTGCTTCGCTAGCCATTTGGCTTTCATGTTATTCTTAAACCACCCCCAGATAGGAAAAGTAATGGTCAATATGATAAAACTAAATGCATTCATCAAACAAGGAATAATCTTACCACAGCTAGGACAGTACAGTCCAAACCAATTCTTAAATGCGGTGCCATTCTGTGGAGACCACGTTCTAGAGTCATGTATGGTATTACAATATGGACAGGGTACGAATCCTCTTTCATGTCTAGGCTTATCCAATGCAATCTCTTCTAAACTTACCTTAGGGACCCTTTGACCAAAAATTAATTCATTAATGGCCAGCCCTGGATTTATAATCCAATGTAACATCAACCCATTCTTCCACGTAAATACCTTATACTTCTCTTTATCAAATTCCATCGCTTACTAATATCTTATTAAACCATCAAAACAACAATCTGAGATCTGTGCTAAAACATCCTGCCGTATCACCTAAACTGTTTGGGTCGTAACCCATCGGATGCAGCTAGGGCTATCTCCTTTATTCTATTCTTTCTCGTATCTAATCTTTTGGCACTCAATACCCAATATAAAAGTATTTTCTTGTTTGAATTAGAAAGGTTCTCAAAAAATTGAATAGCCAGATCACTTCTATTTAATGCTTTCCTCAAATCGTCAGGCACCACCAAATTCTCTACATCATCCAAAAATATCCATGACCCATTCTCCTTAGCGACCTCTATACTCTCGAGACCCGCCTTAGTCATCAATTTATCCTCAATGAGTTGAACTACTTTTTCCTTATTTACTTTAGACCAATTGCTTTTAGGCTTTCTCTTACTGAAATATTGCATATACCTTTCTTCGTCAATCGTCTTCTTAGTGCTATCTATCCAACCATGACAAAGTGCCTCATCCACTGCATCACTCCAAGTGATAGAAGCTACTTTAGTAGATACCCTATAATATATAAGCCATACAGACTGCTTTGACTGATGATGCTGCTTCAACCAGTTACGCCATTCTGTACGACTTGATGGGCAGTAGGTTTCAATTTCTTTTTTAGCCATCGTTATTTGAAATAGTACTTTTGAATTCCATAATGATACAATCTCTTTACTGAGATGACATCCATTAAATCAAAACTAATAATAATATTTCTGTATTCAAAAAAGCAAATACAATCATCATAGACTATACATAGAATAGAGTACTATGACAAATTAAGTGATTTATACCACATCAATTAACATAAAAGTACAATCGGTTTTGAGATTACTTCGATCCAGATTATTTCTAACATAAGTCGACTCTGTAGTTGTTCCATCCGGGTTTACAAATTCATAGTTATAATTTCCTTTATGATCCCAACCATAATGTATAGAATGAACAGCTGATTCCAATTCGTAATTCAAGATAAATTGGTTGGGCGCTGGATTTCTAAAATTAATAATTTTGGCACCAGGCAAGGGTTTTAAATCAAGTCGAACTCCCTTTGTTTTAGCTTGTGGCATTATTTCATTTTCTGGCGCTTTCGTTCTTGGGTTTATTACGACTTCTCCCTTCATAGACGCAATTAGATGGGCATCCAATTCCTTCTACCCTATCTGCATACTCCATTATCATCTTACTACAAGAAGCAAAAATTACCCATAACAACTATGATAATCTAAGCAGAAACTAGAAAGATCAATTTTAATCGACTGTATAGATAATACATAACAGTCTCGGTGTAGTGCATGGCATTACAGTAGATCATTCAATATCATATAAGTATAGAGATTGGGTCTCTACCCTTCACTCATCTTCTTCCAACCAAATCTAATCGCGAACAACATCAATACAAAAGCGATCGCAAAATAGTGGAAAGGAATAAACGTAATCGCAAAGATGCGCATACGATCAAGAATCCACATAAAACTGATCAGAGCAACCAATACCATCACTAGACCTCCCAGCTTACCGAAGCCAGGGATATCTTCGAATCTTACATTACGTCTGACTAACCATAGTGTCAATACCATCACAACAATTGGTAGCACTTGAGTATATAGATTAGCTTGCAAAACAGACCCTCGCTCAAATAAAAATTTATAGATATTGAATATGATCGCAAGTATTCCTGGAATACATGCGGCATACACGATAAAGCAGTACGTTTCTTTCCATGGAGTCAGATGACCTTCACCCTTTCCAAATACACTAGCTAAAAATGCCGTTAGCGGTAAGGCCACAAAGAAAAAGATAGGTATAATTGGATTACTTCCTATTGCTGAAAAAAAATCGCCTAAAGTCATGATGAGAGTTCGTGAGTATGAGAGTTTGAGAGGTCGAAAAACTAAAACAATAGCTATAACCTATATTACGATGCAAATTTAATTAATAAATAGGAGTTTGCGATGATCAGGCCAGATGTGCCTGCAAGCTTATATTAGATTTGCAAACTGGATTAAATAAAAATAGCGATTACCCAGATTGGATAATCGCTATTTACTTCTCCTTTATAAGAGGAAAAATAAAAAAAAGGTGGCGACCTACTCTCCCACAAATGCAGTACCATCGGCGCTGTAGGGCTTAACTTCTCTGTTCGGAATGGGAAGAGGTGGAACACCTACGCTATAACCACCATTTTCTTTTGGTGTGATTTCTCGCGAAGCTA
>CALKJD010000026.1 GCA_937995755.1 uncultured Saprospiraceae bacterium
GAACAGCGATTCAAAATGTTAATTTAGCGCAAGGCGTGTATGTTATTCGAATTATCAAAGATGGTGCAGCGGTTATGACTGATAGAGTTATGGTGGGGAATTAGATTGAATTTAGGTATTAAAAGAACCTTTTTTAAGGTGAATATCAAACAATGGTTAGGTAGCTCTTTTATTGTTCAAGTTTAATTATTTAACGGTTAGATTTTAGTCAACTCAGCGCTAGCCACATAACAAAGGGCGGGTGAACAAACATGCGGAGCGATTGGGTTGTTCTAGGGTTTTTGTCTCTTTTTTTTCAATGAAAAAAGAGAACCCGCGGTAGCGACATAAAGTGGGAGAATAATAATTGAAGAGTTAGATTAAATTCTTGATAAAATGCAGAGTTGATTAATAATATTTGAAAATTTGCACCTATATTATTTTTTCTTAGTAACCTGCTGATTATCAGCGAACTATTTATACGTTTTATAACATCAATTCAGAGAGGTAAAAAATAATTAATAGTTAAGTTTTAATCCTTTACTCCTATTTAGTCTTTTATATGTTCCTACTCAGAGCTTTAACCTTCCTACTTAAACTCATACAATTCACCACCTTTAGCAAACAACTGATCCACTTTCTTAGTCACCTTTGGGTCTTGCACTAACTCAGGCGCATGATGTGTTTTGATCCGTGCATCAATAATCAATGATCCACGGCAGCCCCAATGCTTATGTTCTACATAACTATCAACGCCATAAATGTCATGTGATGGATTCGCTCTCGTGTAAGCGACCCAAAGATAATTATTCAACGTTGCAGCTGTAAATTTAGAATCGTCAACCACTATTACTAATGGAAATTTTTCTAAATTTTGATTCTTAAGATGAGTGGACAAGGCGTTCATTTCTTCTGCCGCATTGGCTTGAGTTGTAAACTTTGGCGCTTGTATAGCGAGTATCCCAGGCAATGCAACATGAGCGCCTACATATCCAATAGGAAGGCTTAGGTCAGCCGTTATTTCTTTGGCTAATTCTCTCTTTATTTCTCCACGACAGGCGATCAATACTTTCGATCCAGCATTCCATCCACTACCAGAATAATCTAATGTATCGATAGTAGTTTTAGTTTGAAAATGTAGATCTCTATTCCAATCTACTCGTTGCAGAAAATGGTAGAAAAAATGTTCAATATTATCAGCGTCTAGTTTCGGATCATCGTCATCCGCAGCGATGAATAAAAATTTTGCCAACGAAGTCTGACCACTTCCTAATATCCTATTTCCAATGGTAATAATCTCCTCTGGCACTCTCTCACGGAAAGGCATATATCGTTCTCCTCCTACAGCCAGTAGAAGAGGATGTACTCCTGCGGCATCTACCGCATTGATAGATCTGAGACCTGGAAATTCTCCAGGCGTTAATGCCTTAACTAGCTTATGTATCAGATAGCCAAAACTACTATCTTCCATTGGTGGACGACCCACTATAGAAAAGTGCCAGATTGCATCTTTACGATGATACACACGATCCACTTTCATCACAGGGAAATCATGAGTCAGACTATAATATCCTAAGTGATCCCCAAACGGACCTTCCGGCATTTGACGTTTTTTATCGATCGTACCTGTAATCACAAAGTCAGCATCTGTAGAGATCGCATGACCCATATCATCAAATGCATATCTAAATCTACGTCCAGCCAACATACCTGCAAATGTCAATTCACTTAGCCCTTCTGGCATAGGCATGATTGCTGAGAAAGCATGTGAAGGTGGTCCACCTACAAATACAGAAACTCTAAAGGGTTCGTCGCTTTTGAGATACTCTTTATGATGAATCCCTATTCCTCTATGCAATTGATAGTGTAGCCCTATTTCTTCATTTGTCTTGTAATCATTGCCTGTCAATTGTATCCGATACATACCCAAGTTGGATTGCATCATATTTTTTGATTCTGGGGGCAATGACATCACCTGCGGCATAGTTACAAATGCACCGCCATCCATAGGCCATGATTTGATGAGTGGTAGTTGATCGATAGTCGTCTGTCCATACATCGCAGGCTTGGAAAATCTAGCCTTAGTGGGTAATGCAGATAGCGCAGTGAATGGAGCAGATAGATATCTCGTTGGATTCTTGAGGAAGTTGGCAGGGTCAGCTTTGAGCTCTGTTACTTTCTGAACCTTTTCGAGTGTCTTGCGAAATAGCCAATCTGTACGCTCAAAGGTGCCATAGATGTTTGATAGTCCTCTAAAGGGGCTACCAATTATATTTTCAAAAAGTATAGCAGGTCCTCCAGATTCAAAAATCCTTCTATGTACTTCTGCGATCTCCAAATTAGGATCCAGAGGTGTCTTGATCCTAAGTAATTGACCTGACTTGTCGAGATCGGATACACAGTGTTGAAGTGAAGCGTACATAGTTTATCATTGAGTTATACTACTAAGTAATTAGCAGTCTATAAGTTTAACTAAAACAATCATTTTTTAGCAATACCACTATAATCCTCTAATATATACACCCAGCAAAAGTATTAGATATCCACCAATGAGTAACCAATCTTTATGCTCTGCGATAGCAGGAATATAAGAAGCACCAAAGTAACCCGCTAGGACTAGGAGGAAACTTACAATGACAGTATTGGTTTTTGGAGATTGAGGAGTGAGTATACCCATGGTTAGCTTATGATTTTGTTTTTTGAATTATGATTTGACAATAATTGGCTAAATTAGTGAAAGTAAAGCTAATTAGAATGGACTTTTACCCAACACAACTGTTTCATATTTATAACCAAGGCAACAATCGAGAAACCTTGTTTTACGGTCATCATAATTTCCATTACTTCTTATGGAAAATGAAAGGACATTTGTTGCCATTTGGCGATTTGGTCGCGTATTGTCTCATGCCCAATCATTTTCATTGGTTGTTCTATGTAAGAAGTATTGAAATTACACGTAAAGAATATTGGAGTCACTTAGATGAGATCGAGTTCAAACGACGAACCGCGAAAGGAGAAACTAATATATGGGAGAGTATACAAAGTAGAAAACGTAAACGAGTGGCCGATCCGAATGATAACATTACATTGAATAGTGCGATAGGGGATTTGCAAAGAGGATACACTAGAGCATTTAATAAGGAAAGAGGACGGACAGGATCATTGTTTCGACAAAGATGTAAAGCCAAAGATGGCTGGCTACATCTAGAAAAAAATGGTGGAAAAATAAGGGAAGTTGATAAGTTTAAACTTAATAATGATTATGCTAGAAAGTGCATCAATTATATCCACCTAAACCCTGAAGTAGCCAATTTAGTGGTTAGAGCCACAGACTATACATATTCATCAGCCAAAGATTATGCAGGATTGAGAAAAGGAACTTTACTTAATTTAGAAATGGGAAGAAAACTACTTAAGTAGTCACAAGAAAGGGTACTTACACGGCAATTTAGAATTGCCGTGTAAGTATCCTAAATCGCTGTAGCAAACCGCTCTCAACCAATTCGCTTTAGCAATTCCCTCTCATCCAGCCCCTCTCTTTCAATACCCTCAGCCAATAAATACACAGATCTCCCTTTCAGGAATTTATCAATTAATCAGCTTTCAAAAGTATCTACCTTTTTCCCTACCTTCGCAAATCCACCAATCAAATGAAGAGTGCAGAAACCCTTAGAAGTTCTTAAAGATATATTTGGCTATAGTTCATTTCGCGATCAGCAAGGTGCTGTAATTGATTCTGTAGTGGAGGGTAACGATAACCTCGTGATCATGCCTACAGGTGGTGGAAAGTCACTATGTTATCAGATACCAGCACTTGTTAAAGAAGGACTTACGGTAGTCGTATCACCCTTGATCGCATTGATGAACGATCAAGTAGCGGCATTAAAGCAACTTGATATCGCTGCCGAAGCGATGCACAGCAACATCGATGAAGGACTCAAGCGTCAGATCATCGATGATATAGATAAAGGCATTCTTAAGATGTTATATATTTCTCCTGAAGGACTGCTGTCAGGTAGATTTTTGGAGTATTTACATTCCAAAAATGTAAGCCTATTCGCTATCGATGAAGCGCATTGTGTTTCTGTATGGGGAAATGATTTCAGACCGGAATATGTCAAACTTTCAAGACTCAAAGAAGCATTTCCAGAGATACCTGTAGTGGCATTAACGGCGACAGCTGATCATGCTACACAAGCAGATATTATAGCTCAGCTTAAACTTAATGAACCAAAGAAATTTCTCTCTAGTTTTGAAAGAACAAATATCAAGACTGTAGTAAGTTCTGGGCTAAAGCGAATTCAGCAAATATCAAATTTTCTACTTTCACATCAAGGGGAAGCAGGCATAGTCTATTGCCTTAGTCGTAAGAGTACAGAGAAAGTAGCGGATGATCTGAGGGCACAGGGGTATAAAGCTAGAGCCTATCACGCTCGACTGCCTGCTGATGAAAGAGAAGAAGTACAACAAGAATTTCAGGCAGACGAGATTCAGATTGTTTGTGCTACGATCGCATTCGGAATGGGTATCGATAAACCTAATATTCGTTGGGTGATTCATTATAATATGCCTAAAAATATCGAAAGCTATTATCAAGAAATTGGTAGAGGAGGAAGAGATGGCAAACCAGCAGAATCACTTTTGTTTCACAGTTGGGGTGACTATGTCAGTTTAAAACGTTTTATCGATGAAGGTGAAGCCACCGATCAGTTTAAAGTAGTGCAATCTGCCAAATTAGAACGGATGTGGGAGTTTGCTACTGCTGCAAGTTGCAGAACCAATCTAGTCCTCAATTATTTTGGAGAATATAGAAATACCAAATGTGATCATTGTGATAATTGTCTCAATCCACCTGAGCTTTTTGATGGTACCAAGTATGTGCAAATGGCATTGAGTGCGGTGATAAGATCTCAAGAGTCGGCTAGTCTCAATTTGCTCATAGACGTACTTAGAGGATCTAACAGGATAGAAGTCAGAGATTCTGGATTGGATAAGATAAAGACCTTTGGTATAGGTCGTGATGTTCCATTCTTAGATTGGAAGCACTATGTCACTCAGATGGTCAATCAAGGATTGGTTTCCATAGATTTTACGGATAGATCCAAACTCAAATCAACACCACTTTCGATGCCAGTTCTTAAAGGCGAATCTACAATAATGTTGAGTAAGTTTGTTCCTAACGATAAGAAGCCAAAAGTAAAAATACCTAAGTTGGCGATCGATGTCGGTGATGCAGATCAGGATCTATTAGCGGCGCTTAAGACGTGGCGTATTGGATTAGCTAAATCACAGAAAGTGCCTGCGTATGTTATTATGAATAATAAAGCTTTGGAACAAGTGGCTTCTGTTCTTCCTCAAAGTAGTTCAGAGTTACTCGCTGTAGATGGTATCGGTAGAGTGAAGCTTATGAAGTATGGTGATGCCATATTAGAAATAGTAAAGGAGTATGGGTAAGGGATCTCATTTAGCTCAGATCAGTAAACAAATTCTATTGCAACATATTTGGTGCAAAGAAATAGTATTGAAAAGAGGTGAGATCCTTAAATTTGATAATACAATCGATACTAATTTGTATCTCATTGAAGATGGAAGTTTGAGGTTTTTTATTAGCGATGATGAAGACGAAAAAACTATAAGATTTGGATATGGAGGTGATTTAGTTGCTGCTTTAGATTCCTACATTTCTGAAAAGCCTTCACCATTGATAATTCAAGCGATTAGGAAAACTAAATTGAAAGTAATTTCAAAGCAGGATTTTAAATTATTAATATCCAATAGTGAAATGCTCAGCCAATCTTGGGAGAAAATTTTAGGAATGCTATTGCTAGAATGTATGGAACGTGAAATCGATATCCTAACTAAGTCACCAAAGGAAAGATATCATAGAGTATTACGGCGCAGTCCAAGATTGTTTCAAGAAATACCGCATAAGTATATCGCTTCGTATCTCAATATGACAGCGGAAACACTTTCTAGAATTAAGAAATCTTGATTTGGATCAAGATTGTAATCTAAGTATTTGCTCATCTTTGCTAGACAATAGAAGTAGATACGATGACACAAGAAAGAAAATTACTGATTGATGATTTGGTGGAGAAAACTGAAAAATTCATTAACGAAGTTGAATCGTTACAAAAAGAAAGTTTGGATCAACTTAATGCGAAAGCAAACTCTGAATCTTGGAGTATATTGGAATGTATCGAACATCTTAATCTGTACGGACGATTTTATATTCCTGAAATAAAGCAGAGACTTGAAAAGTCACCCATGAGTGACGAGGCGATTTTTAAGCCTGGTAAGTTGGGTAATTATTTTGCGAAAGCAATGCTCCCTGGTTCAAGGATGAAAAAGATAAAAACATTCTCTTCTATGAATCCAATCGGATCTAGATTAGATAAAAGTACTCTTGATGAATTTATGCAACAGCAAAAAGATATTCTCAAGTTATTAGCTAAGGCAAGGCAAGTAGATCTCACCAAAACCAAAACGGCAATCAGTATTTCTAGATTCATAAAATTAAGGTTAGGGGATACTCTTAGGGTAGTAGTTTTTCATAATCTAAGGCATATGGTTCAAGTCAGTAACACACTTCCGCCAAAGCATTAAACTTCAAGCAAGACCTTCCAACCCTTCTATCCGCACCGCCGCTCGCCAATCCCTCCAACTCACTAACAGTGGACTTGCACGGCAATTCCAAATTGCCTTACAAGTCCACCAAGTTCCTCCAACACCGCCGCTCGACAATCCCTAATTTATAAAGCCATAAAAATCAATATCTATTTCCTTTCATTATAATTTCATTCATAATCTACCCTATATTTGCGGCACAAGCCTATAACAATGAAACAATACCACGATTTACTTCGCCATATATTAGACACAGGAACTCGCAAAGACGACCGCACAGGGACGGGTACTGTATCGTGCTTTGGATACCAGATGAGATTCGATTTGCAGGAGGGCTTTCCGATGATCACCACAAAGAAGCTACACCTCAAGTCTATCATTTATGAATTGCTATGGTTTCTCAATGGTGATACGAATGTCAAATACCTTCAAGACAACGGAGTGCGAATCTGGAATGATTGGGCAGATGAAAATGGTGACTTAGGTCCAGTATATGGTAAGCAATGGAGATCTTGGGCTAAGCCAAACGGTGAGACTGTCGATCAGATCGAAAGGGTAGTAGACCTAATCAAAAATAATCCAGATAGTCGTCGCATCCTTGTCAATGCTTGGAATGTGGGCGAACTAGAAGATATGGCCCTCACACCGTGCCATTGCTTATTTCAGTTTTATGTAGCAGATGGTAAGTTATCATGTCAGTTGTATCAGCGATCAGCAGATACATTCCTTGGAGTACCTTTCAATATTGCTTCTTACGCATTACTTACTATGATGTTAGCAGAAGTATGTGATTTAGAATACGGTGAATTCATTCATACATTTGGAGATGTCCATCTCTACACTAATCATTTAGAGCAAGCAGAACTGCAACTCACAAGAGATTTCCGAGAACTACCAAAGATGAAAATCCGTAAAGGTGTCAAATCTATCTACGATTTCGAATTCGAAGATTTTACGTTAGAAGGATACGATCCACATCCGCATATCAAAGCCAAAGTTTCGGTATAGCGCGGCTTCTCAGAAATGGTGAAGTCGGAGTGGAATGTGGCATAGTTAAGCAAACATATGGATCCTGAGTAATCTTATAAAACAAGTTGATTTCGTAGTAATAAAGCAAGGAGGGTTAGCCCTTTATCTCTTCTCCAGTGCTTTTGATCTTCACCATATAATTTTTATATGAATACTGATCTTTGAGATATCCAATACTAAAAGAGGCCACTTGTCCAGATAGATACTCTCCAAATTCATAATCTAGCATGTCACGAGCATATTGATTGTATCCAAGTGAGAAGGCAGATAGCTCATAATCTTTCACTTTGAAATCAACACTATCAGTCCGAAACATTTCTCCAGCTTTATTGCCAAACTCATTATGGCCCCAATCGTTGATGTCTGTAATGGTTCCATGTTTACAGTCTATCACTTTGAAGTCAAATGCATCGTGAGTCATATAGGCAGGATGCCATTGCAATTGCGTTTTATGAATGGTGCCTTGATCTACTCTGATGATTGGATTTCCATCTGCATCGTATTCGCAGGGCACTCCACCTTTCTGAGCAAATGAAATATGAACAGTACCTTCTAATCCGGATTCTATGATTACGGTTATTTTTTTCTTAGTCTTAGAAGGACAAGATTTGCCATCTAGGCAATAGTAGGACACTTCATCGATATGATTTTCGATTCCAGGTAGAGTCTTATAATTCCAAACGTATAAAATATTTCCTTCTCGTAATGTGCCATATCTTCTCCAGATTTGGTTGTTAACAGTACCATAAGTTTGAAATTTAATGGTGTCCAATAAGATTTGGTATTCATATCTTAAAGGACCAAATGTGGTAGACTTTCCTCTCTCGCCAAATTTGCTAATCATCATTTCATTATTCCCAGGCCATTGCTTGCCATCTCTATAATAATTTACAAATCTGTCCGACTGAAAATCCCAATAGGTATCATCAGCGTAAGAGCTAATCCATTTGCCTAATAATAGATTCGAAGCAGTATCCTCGTGTTTTCGGCAAGAAGAAAAGCATAGTCCGATTGTTAGTATGATGAACATTCCGATAGTAGAGAGATTTGCATTCATGTTTTAAATATAATGAATAATAATTTTCAGCGATAAAATTTCTTTACAACAATCGCTTATGCAAGTATTGATTTATTAGATGTATTTAATGTGAAATCAAGTAAGTCTATAGGACATTTTAGCCGCACTATATTTGGGTTTTGTATTGGCCTAGCCAACCTTGTATATATACAATAAATGTATAAAAGATGATATGAATCATTTATTATTTAGACTTGATCTAAATAAATAATATACTGAGAGTAATAGTGATAAAAGCCACCCCTAATTTTTACTTTTGTCTGACGAAGCCAGCATAAGCATGAATACTATTTATAAGCTTCGAAATACATGTTGTATAAAAGACACAGACGAATGATACATAATCTTCTGAAAATGAAAACATTAATAGCTGTAATCAGTCTATTTTTCGCTTTCAATCTCACAGCCCAAGTAGACGCAAAAGCTGGGAAAACGCTATTTAGAAACTACTGTGCGCAATGTCACAATAAGGACATGAAGACGGCCATGACTGGTCCAGCACTCGGTGGAGCTCAAGAAAGATGGGCAGACGATGAAGCACTTTATAGCTGGATTCGTAATTCTCAAGCTATGATTCAGGCAGGTCATCCTAGAGCTGTTGAGCTTTGGAATGAGTGGAAGCCTACAATCATGACGGCCTATCCAGATCTCACGGATGATCAGATTGGGTCTTTAGTGGCTTATATCAATGGAACATATGATGGAACTCTAGGAGGAAAGCCTGTAGCAGCGACGGAAGCAGTGAATACAGCTGCGGATGAAAGCGACTCTAATTCATTGTGGTATTGGTTATTATTTGCACTTCTAGGTTTGTTAGCTCTTATATTAATAAGAGTAATTGGTAATCTAGACCAGCTTAATGCAGAAAAAGAAGGCAGACCATACCAGAAAAAGTCATTACTTGAGTCTATCACTTCATCAGGGTTAGTGTCTATCCTGATATTTGCTCTAGTTTTACTCGCTGGATATACAACGGTTAACAATGCAATGAATCTAGGTCGTCAACAAGGCTATGAGCCAGATCAACCAATTGCATTCTCTCACGCTACGCACGCAGGATTACATAAAATTGAATGCCAGTACTGTCACGATGGTGCTCGTAGATCTAAGCACGCCGTGATACCAGCAACTAACACATGTATGAATTGTCACGCTGCTATCAAAGTAGGATCACAGCATGGTACTGCAGAATTATCTAAGATCTACGCATCTTCAGGTTGGGATCCTAATACAGGAACTTACATCGAAGGATATGATGAAATGTCACAAGATGATATCAAAGCCATATTCACTAAGTGGATTACAGAGAACTATAAAGATGAAAAAGAAATAGACGCTCTCGATGAAGATGCTGTTGAAGTAATCGAAGGACAATGGGATAATATAGTAACATCTCTAACTAACGAGCAAAAGAAAACTGTACAAGGTCCTATCGAATGGACTAGAGTACATAACCTTCCTGATCATGTATACTTTAATCACTCACAGCACGTAACTGCTGGTAAGATTGAATGTCAAACATGTCACGGTGCGGTAGAAGAAATGGATGTACTTAAGCAAGATGCACCATTATCAATGGGATGGTGTATTAACTGTCACAGACAGACAGAAGTACAGTTCAATGAAAATGACTACTATAAAGATTATGCTAAATATCACGAAGAGATCGAGTCAGGAGAAAGAGATAAGGTAACAGTAGCAGATATCGGAGGTCTAGAATGTCAAAAGTGTCACTATTAACACTAGACATAGCAAAGACTTAATATAATAAAGAAAACAAGGTCCTTTAGGATCTAAATATAAATCGAACATAACATACAGATGAGCAACAAAAATTCTAACGTCTGGATAGGTGATAAAGACCTTACACAAGATGAAAGCTTTATCGCTATTTCTGAGCAAGAGTTTGCTGATAGTTCGCTATTAGAAACATTAGGTAATGAAGAAGTAGTAGAGTCTTCTCAAGGTAATAGGAGAGATTTCCTAAAATTCCTTGGTTTTGGACTCGGTGCTGCGACTATAGCTGCAGGATGTGATATCCCAGTAAAAAGAGCATTGCCTTATGTAGTGAAGCCAGAGGAGATAATCCCAGGTGTAGCAAACTATTACGCATCTACATTTGTCAATGGTAGTGACTTCAGTCCTATATTAGTTAAGACTAGAGAGGCACGTCCAATCAAGATAGAAGGAAATGCTGAGTTAGGCCAAGGCGGTACATCTGCTAGAGCTCAAGCTTCAGTACTTGATCTGTATGATACTAATAGATTTACTAAGCCACAATTGAAAAATGGTGAAACGTGGGATCCTATGACTTGGGCAGATCTAGATAAGTCAGTAATGACTAAGCTAGCGTCAGCTTCAAGTATTCGTATCTTGACTAATACAGTCATGAGCCCTACTACTCAAGCAGCGGTAGATGCATTCATAGCTAAGTTTCCATCAACGAAGGTAGTTTCACATGATGCTGTGTCTTATGCAGGTATACTTGATGCTAATCAAGCAGATTTTGGCGACAGATCAATTCCTGGATACCACTTTGATAAAGCAGATGTAATCGTCGCATTTGATGCAGACTTCTTAGGAACGTGGGTTTCTCCAACAGAGTTTAACCAACAATATGCTGTAGGAAGACAAGTAAAAGATGTAAAAAATCCAAAAATAAGCAAGCATATCCAAGTAGAGAGTGGTATGTCTTTAACTGGATCAAACGCAGATAATAGAATATTAGTGAAGCCATCTGCTATGGGAGAGGCTATCGCTTATTTATATGGTAAGATAGCTGGAGGCTCAGCATCTACTAGCGGTCTTACGACAAGAGCTAAGAATGCTCTAGATAAGACAGCAAAAGCGCTCAAAGCAGCTACTGGGAAATCGCTAGTAGTTTCAGGTAGTAATAATCCTGCTGAGCAAATGCTAATCAATGCTATTAATAATGCATTAGGTAACTACGGTGCAACAATCGACTTCGGTTCAGCTTATCTTAATAGAGTTGGAAGTGATAGTGATGTAGCTAGATTAGTATCGGATATGAAAAGTGGATCAGTAGATGCACTGATCGTAATGGGAGCTAACCCTGCGTATACTCATGCAGCTAAAGCGACGTTCGCTGAGGCAATGAGCAAAGTAGCGACTAAGATCTCTTTAGCTTATGTTAATGATGAGACTACGGCACTTTGTGATATGATAGCACCGGTGCACCACGTATTAGAGTCTTGGGGAGATGTACAAGCGCGTAGAGGTAGTATTACTATGATACAACCTACTATCCAGCCGTTGTTCAACACAAGACAAAAAGAAGCATCTCTTATGGCATGGGCAGGTAGTGAGTCTACTGACATGTATGAGACTATGCAGACAGTTTGGAAAAACACAGCATTCCCACTTCAATCTAAGTATGCATCATTCAGTTCGTTCTGGGATGCATCACTACATGATGGTGGAGTAAAAGTAGGAGGTAGTTCATCTGCATCTTATTCTGGTAATGCTTCAGCTGCGATGAGCAGAATATCTAAGTCAGCATCGTCTGAACTAGAAATATCATTTTTCGAGCCAGTATCTATAGGAAATGGACAATACTCTAGTAACCCTTGGTTGCAAGAGATGCCTGATCCAGTTACTCGTACTTCGTGGGGTAACTACCTCGCAGTTCCGGTAACATTCGATGGTCATAATAAGATGGTCGGAATGAATGGTTTAGAAGATGGCGATATGGTTGAGCTTACAGTTGGAGGTAAAACTGTAACTGTACCTGTAATCAAACAATTTGGTCAAATGCCAGGAACGGTATCTCTAGCATTGGGATATGGTAGAACGGTAACAGGACCTGCTGGATTAGATATCGGTGTAGACATTAATGACTGTATCACAGTAGATAATGGATATGCGCAATACTATAACAACTCAGCATCTATATCTGGAAAGGTAGGAACTGAGAAAGAATATTCATGTGTACAATATCACCACACATACGGTGTGACTACACTAAAAGATGGCGAAGAAATAAACGCTGATGAAGAAGCTCTAGGTATGGCTTATGGACTAAGCGGATATCAAGGTGCTCTTACAGATAGATCAGTAATCTATCACTCTAGAGTAGATGATCTTAAGGATAACTTGGATAATCTACATCATAAGAGAGAGCATGCTCAGCATCTTAACGATCAGCAATATTACGGTGGATTTGACGAGGCATACGAGATGGGTCACCATTGGGGAATGCATGTTGATCTTAATGCTTGTACTGGTTGTGGAGCTTGTACAGTAGCTTGTATGGCTGAAAACAATATTCCAGTAGTAGGTAAGAGAGAAGTATCACGTCATCACGAAATGACATGGTTACGTATCGATAGATACTACTACGGAGATATAGAAAATCCAAGAGCTGTGTATCAGCCAATGATGTGTCAGCATTGTGATAACGCTCCTTGTGAGAATGTATGTCCAGTAAACGCAACTAACCACAGTAGCGAAGGACTTAATCAAATGACTTATAACAGATGTATTGGTACTAGATACTGTGCTAATAACTGTCCGTATAAAGTAAGAAGATTTAACTGGTTAGATTATACTAATGCGGATTTATTCCCAGCTAACCAACCAAGTTTCACTGATAATGATGGTTCTACACCTTATGGAGCAGATAACCTGACACGTATGGTGCTTAATCCTGATGTAACAGTAAGATCAAGAGGAGTAATCGAAAAGTGTAGTTTCTGTGTACAACGTATTCAAGAAGGTAAACTTACCGCCAAGACAGAAGGTCGTCAGCTTAAAGATGGCGATGTGAAGTCTGCATGTATGACTGTATGTCCTACAGGTGCGATCACATTTGGTGATAGAAATGATAAGAACAGTAAGTTAGCCAAGAAATTAGCTAATCCACTTAATTATATAGCTCTAGAAGAAATCAACGTGAGATCTTCAGTGAACTATACTATGAAAGTAAATAACCATGACGAGTCTCTAGAGGCATAGTCAAGTACATACTTTCAAACAAATAATAGATAACGATAATAAATAATAAGATATGAGTGGCCACGTAAGTCCAATTAGACCCCCTTTAGTTACAGGGAATAAGACATATCATCAGATTACAGAAGATCTGATCTCTCCAACTGAGAGAGTGCCATCGAAAGCATGGATCATAGGATTTATTCTATCTGTAAGTGTATTTTCTGTTGGGGCATTTTGTATCCTTTGGACAATTTGGAATGGTATAGGTACTTGGGATCTAAACCGTACTGTAAACTGGGGATGGGATATCACTAACTTCGTATGGTGGATTGGTATCGGTCACGCCGGTACATTGATTTCTGCCATTTTACTTATATTCCGTCAGAAGTGGCGTACAGGTGTAAACAGAGCAGCAGAAGCCATGACGATATTTGCCGTTATGTGTGCAGGTTTATTCCCATTGATTCACATGGGGCGTATTTGGTTAGCAATGTTTATATTCCCTTATCCTAACACAAGAGGACCATTATGGGTGAACTTTAACTCACCGCTACTTTGGGATGTATTCGCGATATCTACATACTTCACGGTATCGCTATTATTCTGGTATACAGGTCTTGTTCCTGATTTTGCTACTGTAAGAGATAGAGCAAAAGGAATGAGAAAAAAGATATACAACTTCTTATCATTCGGATGGACAGGTTCAGCAAAGCATTGGCAAAGATGGGAGTATCTATCTCTTATACTTGCAGGTATAGCTACACCTCTTGTACTTTCAGTACACACTATTGTATCATTTGATTTCGCCACTTCTGTAATTCCAGGATGGCACACGACGATCTTCCCTCCTTACTTCGTGGCAGGAGCGATCTTCTCAGGTTTTGCAATGGTACTTACCCTTATGATTATCACGCGTAAGATTCTCGGTTTAGAAGACTATATCACAGTTGAGCATATCGAGTCAATGAATAAAGTAATACTAGTTACAGGTACTATCGTAGGTGTAGCATATTTAACAGAGCTTTTCATAGCATGGTATTCAGGTTACGTATACGAGCAGTTCGCTTTCTTCAATAGAGCAGCTGGACCATATTGGTGGTCTTACTTCGGTATGATGTTTTGTAATGTTCTTTCTCCACAATTATTCTGGAAAAAGAGTTGGAGACGTAATATCTGGATTACATTCTTCATGTCGATATTTATCAATATCGGTATGTGGTTTGAGAGATTCGTAATTATCGCAACGACATTAGCTAGAGATTATTTACCATCATCATGGTCATACTACTCACCTACATGGGTGGAGATAGGAATCTTCATTGGTACGATGGGTCTATTCTTTACACTATACTTAATATTCTGTAGAGTAGCACCAGTAGTTGCAGTAGCAGAGATCAAATCTATTCTTAAGACTGGAGGTAACCAGTATGTTGGACCAGATGCACACCATGCGCACGCTGATCATCAGAAAGATGCGATCATTCAAAAAGAGATGTTGGATAAAGATGGCGCAGGTACGCAAGCAGGAAATCCAACTTTTACAGAAGATTAGTAATAATCCGATTAACACAATTTTAGTTAAGATATCAATAAGCTATTATGGCACATCACAATAAAGAAGTAATCTACGGTCTGTACGACGATGAGACAGACTTGATGAAAGCTGTTAAAGAGGCTAAAGAACTGCACTTAGAGATCATGGATGTATACACTCCATTTCCTGTGCACGGTCTAGATCCGATTCTTGGATTGGCAGAGTCAAGATTACATATAGCAGGATTCGTATATGGTTCCATAGGAACACTTACGGCATTCTTAGGCATGACTTGGGTATTTACCAAGGATTGGCCGATAATATTTGGTGGTAAGCCAATGTGGTCTGTACCAGCATTCATTCCTATTACTTTTGAGCTTACAGTATTGTTTGCTTGTGTAGGTATGGTAATCACATTTTATATAGTATGTGGATTAGGCCCTGGAGTTACTAATGATTATCTAGATGATCGTATTACTGACGATAAGTTTTGCTTAGCATTTGATACTGCAGAAGTGGATAGTGCAGCGGTTAAATCTTTCTTGTCAAAGACAGGTGCTGAAGTAAATCAAAAAGTCCTCTAGTACTAGGTGATTCCTAGACAATAGAAAAAGAAATAATTGCAAGTATAATATACCAATAGATGCAAACAACATTAAAATATATATCAGCTGTAGTACTTACGCTATGCTTATTTACAGCATGTCAGCAGCCAGGTAAAAACTCAACAGGTAGTGAGTATATGCCAGATATGGCACACTCAGTTGCATACGAAGCGAACTACTATTCTTACTATTACCACAACACTTGGGGTACAGAAGATGAGTATTATAAGATGGCTGGACCGAGAAAACCAGTGAAGGGTACTATAGCAAGATCTAAAGCAGGAACTGGAAAGGCTAATGCACTTAATTATGCTTATGGCAATACAGAGGAAGAAAGAGCAAGAGCTATTGCTCAGCTTGTAGATAATCCATACGCTATTACTGATAAGGGATTAGCTCAAGGTAAAGAATTGTACAATGTAATGTGTGGAATTTGTCACGGTGAAAAAGGTGATGGATTAGGATATTTAGTTAGAGATGATGGAGGAAAATATCCTTCTGCACCTGCTAACTTTTTATTAGAAGAGCACGTAAATGCATCTAACGGTAGATATTATCATGCTATCATGCATGGTAAAAATGTAATGGGATCTTATAAGGATAAATTGTCTTATGAAGAGAGATGGAATGTTATTCATTACATCAGATCGTTACAAGCTAAAGAATTGAAATTGGAATACAATCAGATGGCGAATTCACTGAACGCTGTGGATAGACCAGCTGGAGATATGGCAGCGCTAGATGTACATAACGTTGGCGGTTTGCACGATCAAACTGAAATGCATGAGTCAGATGGTCATGATGATGTTCATAGTGAAGGACATACTGCAGAGCATGGGACAGAAGAAGTGCATAGTGAAGATGATCACGGACACGATCACTAAGCCAAAAGATTAAACGAAAAACGATATCTATAGTCTTTTACGATAAAAGATAAAGAGACTTAAATAAAAGAAATATGAATCAATATACATTTTCAGGAACAGCAAAAACGGTAACTATCGGAGCGATGATAGTTGGTGTAGTGAGTATGTTACTGACTTGGTTTGTGGGAGCAGATGATCTGCAAAGTAGATTTTGGTCTAACTTCCTACACAACGGTACATTCTTCCTAGGAATATCTATGATGGCATTCTTCTTCATTACTGTATGTATCACTGCTTATGCAGGATGGGCAGCAGTATTCAAAAGAGTATGGGAGGCGATGTCTGCTTATATGCTATTTGGATTCATCTTTATGATTATCATAGCATTAGCTACATATTTCCATTGGAACCACCTGTATCACTGGGCAGACGCTGCAGCAGTGGCAGAAGATCCAATCCTCAATGGTAAGAAAGGATTCCTTAATCCAAACTGGTACTTATTTGGTACACTTATCATAGTAGGTACTTGGGTATTGTTTGGTCGTAAAATGAGAGCATTATCTCTGGCTGAAGATCAAGACCAAGGTCATGATTACGCTAAGCACAGAACAATGAGAAAATGGTCTGCAGCTTTCTTACCAATCATGGGATTTTCGAGTGCAGCAATGATCTGGCAATGGCTTATGAGTGTGGATGCACATTGGTATAGTACTCTATATGCATGGCACGCAGCTGTAAGTTGGTTTGTATCAATGATCTGTTTGACTATTCTACTTCTGATATACCTTAAAAGCAAAGGATTATATAAGCAAGTGACTACAGAGCATATGCATGATTTAGGAAAATTCCTTTTCGCGTTCTCTATTTTCTGGACATACATGTGGTTCTCACAATTCATGCTGATTTGGTATGCAAACATTGGTGAGGAGACAGGTTATTTCTTACACAGAAGAGAAGAGTATTCATTTTTATTTTATGCTAACCTAGCAGTCAACTTCTTGATACCTTTCTTTGTTCTAATGAGAAATGATACTAAGAGAAAATTAGGTTCATTAGCATTTGTAGCTGTGATAGTATTTATTGGTCACTGGGTAGATTTCTTCCTTATGATCAAACCAGGTGTGAAGATCACAAGAGATGGTCACGGACATGCTGATGCAGCAGCGCACGGTGGAGAAGCAGTAGCGCATGGAGCACATGAAGCAGCAGGACACGGAGTACATGAAGCTGTAGCTTCATCATTTGAAATAGGATATACTATACCAGGACTATTAGAGCTTGGTACTATGATCGGATTTTTAGGTTTGTTTTTCTTTGTTACATTGACCGCTTTATCTAAAGCACCATTGATTGCGAAGAATGATCCATACTTAGACGAATCATTACACCATCATACATAGACCTAGAGGGTTTATAATTGACAAAGAGACAACGACTTATTTTAGTATAATATACAATACCATATAATGACTGGATTGATAATATTTTTAATTTTTCTTCTTCTAGGAGTCATCATAGTACAGATCGGTAGAGTTACTGAGCTGGCGGCTAAGATTAGAGGTGAAGAAGAAGTAGAGCAACAAAACACAGATCGTCAAGCAAAGATGATGATGTTGTTCTTAGTTGTATTCCTAGTATTGGGAATAGGATCCGCTATCTATTACAAAGATGTAATGCTTGGATATGGACCATTAGTATCAGCATCAGAGCATGGTGGCGATATTGATTCATTATTTAACTGGACATTGTTCTTCACAGGTGTTGTATTTGTGATTACACACATTCTGTTATTTTGGTTTACTTACAAGTACAGAAGTATGCCAGGAAGGAAAGCTATTTTTCAACCACATAATAATACACTGGAAATTATCTGGACGGTAGTACCTGCAGTCGTGATGACTTTCTTAGTTGTAAATGGTCTGGTAGTATGGAATGATATCATGGCAGAGCCAGAAGGTGATTATCTAGAAATAGAAGCTACTGGATATCAATTTGCTTGGGATGTTAGATATCCTGGTGCTGATAATAAACTAGCGACAAAGAACTTTAGATTAATCGATCCAGCGACTAACCCTCTTGGAATAGACTGGTCTGATGATAAAGCGATAGATGATGTAATATTATCTGGAGCTGATAAGATTGTTATTCCTGTGGATACTACGGTAAGAGTACGTATCACATCTAAAGATGTATTGCATAACTTCTATTTACCTCACTTTAGAGTGAAAATGGATGCAGTACCAGGTCTTCCTACTTTCTTTGTTTTCAAACCAATTACGACTACAAAGGAATTTCGTCAGAATCTAAAGAACTATCCAGAATGGAGAGAGCCTTACGAACCGGAAGATCCAGATAGTAAAGAAAGATGGGAGATGTTTGACTATGAGCTTGCTTGTGCTGAGTTATGTGGTAAGTCTCACTATGCGATGAAACGTATCGTAGAAGTAGTAACTAGAGAAGAATATGAAGAGTGGATTAATGAAAAGCAATCTAAGCCATATTACCTCACTACTATTAGAGGTACTGAAAATGACCCAAGAAAAGGTCAACTTTTAGATATCGAGAAAAAAATGAGAAATGTAGAGCTTACTTCAGAGTTTACTAAAGCTATGGAGTCAGAATCTTTAGATGATAAAATAATCAACCTTAAGAACGTTTTTTATAATACAGGATCAGCAAACTTAGATAACAAGTCTCAGTCAGAGCTAGACAAATTATCACAATTACTTGCACAGTTTCCTAATGTAAACGCGGAACTTAGAGGTCATACAGATAGTGTGGGTGACGATGACTTAAACTTCTCTTTATCAGAGTCAAGAGCAGGTAACGTTATGCAATATCTATTGAACAAAGGAGTAAGTGCTGACAGACTATCAAGTGTTGGGTTTGGGGAAACTCAACCAATTGAATCAAATGATAGTGCTGAAGGACGTGAATCAAACAGAAGAACAGAACTTAGAATAATTTCTAACTCATTGTAAAAAATTAACCATGGCTGAAGTAGCACAAAAATACGATACTGACGTATTGATCGAAGAGAATGGCTATGATGATCATTTTCACGATCACCACCACGGAGATAAATACCAATCTGGATTTTTAGGACACTATGTGTTCTCTATGGATCACAAGATAATCGCTAGACAATTCCTTATTACAGGTATAGTATGGGCGATCATTGGGGCAGCAATGTCAATAGTTTTCAGACTCCAACTTGGGTTTCCTGAAGAAAGTATGGCTTGGCTTAAGCCTGTCTTAGGTAAGTGGATTACATTAAATGATGGAGTAGGTACACTAGCTCCGGAGTTTTATTATGCACTGGTAACAATGCACGGTACCATATTGGTATTCTTTGTACTGACCGCTGGATTGAGTGGTACATTTAGTAACCTACTTATTCCATTGCAATTAGGAGCAAGAGATATGGCCTCGCCATTCCTCAATATGTTATCATATTGGTTCTTCTTCTTTTCAGGTGTTATCATGTTCTATTCTCTTTTCCTTAATACAGGACCATTTGCGGGTGGTTGGACAGCTTACCCACCATTAAGTGCATTACCACAGGCCTCTTCAGGGTCTGGAGCAGGTATGACTTTGTGGTTAGTGAGTTTGACATTATTCGTAGTCTCTGTACTATTAGGTGGTATCAACTATGTAACTACGGTACTTAACTTAAGAACAAGAGGAATGTCAATGTGGAGAATGCCACTTACAATATGGGCTTTCTTCGTAACAGCAATATTAGGAATACTTTCATTCCCAGTATTAGTATCAGGATTCTTCATGCTGATGATGGATAGAGGTTTAGGTACTTCTTTCTTCCTTAATGAAATATTTATAGAGGGTCAAGCACTCGAGCGTATCGGTGGTACTCCAGTCCTATATCAACACCTTTTCTGGTTCTTAGGACACCCTGAGGTATATATTATTATACTTCCAGCAATGGGTCTATCATCAGAAGTACTATCAGTTCATGCTCGTAAGCCTATATTTGGTTATAGAGCGATGGTGTATTCTATCCTTGCAATTGGATTTTTATCATTTATAGTTTGGGCACACCACATGTTTATGTCAGGTGTAAATCCATTCATCTCCAATTTCTTCGTTGTATTTACATTGATTATTGCAGTACCATCTGCGGTAAAAGTATTTAACTGGATTACAACGTTGTATGGAGCAAACATCAGATTAAATAGTCCAATGCTATTCGCTATTGGTTTCGTATCCATGTTTATCTCTGGTGGTATTACAGGTATATTCTTAGGTAATTCTACTATTGATATCCAAATGCACGATACATACTTTGTTGTCGCTCACTTCCACGTAGTGATGGGTGTGGCAGCATTCTTTGGTATGTTCGCAGGTATATACCATTGGTATCCTAAGATGTTCGGTAGATTTATGAATGAGACATTGGGTAAATTCCACTTCTGGGGAACAATGATAGGAGCTTATGCGATTTTCTGGCCTATGCACTATGTCGGTATGGCAGGTGTACCTAGAAGGTATTATAGCTTCCAATCTTTCGATGCCTTTAAGCATTTTGCAGATATGAATAAGTTTATAACTATAGCGGCGATATTAGTATTCTTCGTTCAGCTCGTATTTGTTATCAACTTTTTCTATAGCATTTGGAGAGGTCGTAAAATGACAACGAAGAACCCATGGGGTGCTAACACTTTGGAGTGGACTACTCCAATCGAACCTATCCACGGTAACTGGCCAGGTAAGATTCCTGTAGTGCACAGATGGGCATATGATTATAATAAAGATGAAAGAGAGTTTGTACCTCAAGTAGTTCCATTAGCGGAAGGTGAGGTAGGAGATCATTAATCAGATCATAAATCTTATATAATTAATAGATAAGCAATAGTGAATAACACTAACCAAACATATACAGAAGTAGCGGACATCAAGGTGTATACCAAGGTGGATGACTATTCTATGTTGGTAAAGCTTAAGCTTAACCTCTTTGTAGTATTCAGCTCCGTGCTGGCATACTTTATCATTGCAGGTTCTACAATTAATTGGTTCAATGTAGCGCTATTAGCAATAGGTGGATTTCTAATTACTTCAGCAGCGAATACGTTGAATCAAGTATTGGAAAAAGATTACGATAAATTGATGACTAGGACTGCAAATCGACCATTAGCAGCCGGTCGAATGAAAGTTTCGGAGGCCGTAATATTTGCTGGTATATCTACCATCATTGGATTTATATTGTTGGCGATGATTAACCCTTTAGTGGTATTGTTGTCTACATTATCCTTGGTAAGTTATGCATTCTTATATACACCTCTTAAGCGACATTCTACATTAGCTGTAGCAGTAGGTGCTATTCCTGGAGCATTACCTATAATGATAGGTGGTGTGGCAGCAGAAGGGCAGTTGACATTGATGATATCATGTCTGTTCTTCATACAGTTTTTATGGCAGTTTCCACACTTTTGGGCAATTGCGTATTTAGCTTTTGAAGATTATCATGGTGCTGGGTACAAGTTGTTGCCAGTAAATGAAAATGACGAGATAGATCCTAAGTTAGGACTGCATGCTTCATTGTATGCTGTATTGATATTACCATTTGTGGCAATGCTTTATATCTCAGGCGATGCATCGATTTTAGCAACGATAGTTTCAGGGCTTATGTCTCTGGTATATTTATATATGTCTGTAAAATTTTATATCACTACAGAACGAAAAACAGCTTTAGGACTGATGTTCAGTTCATTCATTTTTTTACCAGTAGTACTCATATCATATTGGGTACTTTAATAGTATAAATGACAATGGAAGCCATAGTGGATAATAATCAAGACATAGTACGAAATAGAATCAATCCTCAAAAATTTGCTCTTTGGGCAGGTATGGCGAGCATCCTAATGATGTTTATGGGTTGGACGAGTGCTTATATAATAAAGCAATCAGGTGGTAACTGGATCGATTATCGAATTCCAGATATCTTCTTTTTAAGTACAGGTATTATAATATTAAGTAGTATTACGCTGCATACCTCATACAGATCTTTCATTAATGGAAATGAAGGTCGTTATAAGTCGTTACTCGTACTCACAGGAATATTAGGTATAGTATTCGTAGTGACGCAGTATTTGGGATGGTCGCATATGTTCAATATTGGAATAGATCTAAAAGCTAACCCTTCAGGATCATTCTTCTATCTGATCACAGCGGCACACGCAGCACACGTACTAGCAGGAGTGGCAGCCATAGTAGTGGCTTGTTTCCATGCTTTTGCATTAAAGTACAAAGTAACAGAAAAACGAAAAAACAGATTTGAACTAGTATTACATTATTGGCACTTTGTAGATATCCTTTGGGTATACTTATTAGCCTTTTTAATACTTAGTAAATAATTGATATTGATACAATGGGTTGAAATAGTTAGTACTATCTTAATCGGTTAATGAAAATTGCAATTCAGAATAATATTTAAACAATGGCAACAGATACAACAGGACACGTAAAAGTTGATAGCGGAACTTGGGATGGTGGTAACGAACCATTCAAGGCTAGCTACGGAAAGCTGATGATGTGGTATTTCCTTCTTTCAGATGCATTTACTTTCGCAGGATTCCTTATTGCTTATGGAGCACTCAGAATCAGTATGCCTTCTTGGCCAGTACCTGATTTCGTATTTAGCCTTCTTCCAGGAGGAATAGAGAATATGCCTCTTATTTTTGTAACGATCATGACGTTCGTTCTTTTATTTAGCTCATACACTATGGTGAGAGCGGTACAAGAAGGGCATCAGGAAAATCGTAAAGGAGTGGTATACTGGATGATTCTAACTATTATCGGTGGTGCCGCATTCTTAGGATGTCAAGCGTGGGAGTGGAATACTCTTATCGGTAAAGAACATATGACTATATCGACTAACCCATTCGGTACACATACTGAAAGCGGAGTTTACTTAGAAGGAGATGGTCATCATATCAATAAAGGTGATACTTTTAAAGAAGGTGATTCTTATCTTATCCATCAGCACGGAGGAGAGTTTCATCCACTAAGTTATAAAGTTACTGAAGGGGCAGATGCAGGTACAACCAAGCAAATGGAGTTTGGCCCTAAAGCCTTTGGTGCTTTATTCTACTTCATTACTGGATTCCACGGATTCCACGTATTCTCTGGAGTAGTTTTCTTGATCATCATTATGGTTAACTCTTTCACTGGACTGTACGCAGAGCGTAAGAATGGTTATGAGATGGTAGAGAAGATTGGTCTATACTGGCACTTTGTCGATCTAGTATGGGTATTCGTTTTCTTAGTTTTCTATTTACTCTAATAGATCTACCGAATAGACGAACAACATCAACTTTAATATTAATACAATACAAATTATATACTTATGGGACATATGACATACGAACAGTCAAAAAGTGTTGCATTGAAACTTATCATTTTACTTGCTGTTATTACAGTAATTGAAGTTCTTATCGCATTAGTAGGTAAAGGTTATATCGGCGGATGGCATGCTCCAGTATGGGCAATGGCTATAGCGATGATAGGACTTAGTCTATATAAAGCATATAAGATAGTTTACGAATTTATGCACCTTGGACATGAAGTGCCGGGTATGCTTAAGTCAGTACTGCTACCAGTATTACTTCTAATTTGGGCTATTGTTGCCTTTTTCTGGGAAGGTAATTATTGGAATAAAAGTAGAGCTGGAATACAAGAAAAGAATAACGAACAGATTGGATTATATACTCCAAATACTATAGATGTAAAGCAATGGGAGGAAGAACCATTGGTGTAATAGTATCATTTAAAGGCATACAAAAAGGCAAACTCAATTATTGAGTTTGCCTTTTTTCGTTATGGATTTGGAATATTGCAAAATCATGAAGAACCTTAACGGGTAACAATCCCTTTATACTGTTAACTTTACACACCAATCATAACTATGAAAAGACTTATACCAATATTGATATTGTTTCTCATGTTTATCGTACTACCGATAGGCTCTTATTTATACCTTAGTAAAGGTGTGGATTACAGATTAGCAGCTCTTGAGATGGTCCTTCCTAAAGGAGAGCTTATAGACTTTGAATACTATGTGGATGGTGTTGCGCTAAGTAGTAAAACTCTAGATAAAAAGACCGCATTGATTCATGTCAATGAGGATAGTGACGATACTAAATATCTAGATATGATATATGATCAGTTTAAACAATCGCCCAATCTTGAATTATTGAAAATAGTAAGTGATAGCTTAGTGGAAGAGGTAGATGGGTTCCATAGAGTATATAGTCCTTCGGCAAAAGCTATAATGGAGAAATATAGTGGAAAGGATATTATATTAGTAGATACTGCCATGCAGGTGAGAAGCTATTATGACCTGAACGATAGTACTGTAAACGAATTAGTAAGAGACATATCAGTAATACTACCTCTCAAGAAGAAATCATCCATAAAAATGACTGACAGATAATGAATACGCCAAATCCAGAATTAGGAAAGAAGTTAGACAAGGTAGCTTACGTATTGTCCGCTATAGTAATTGCATTGGTGATTCTCATGCGTGGAGACTATAAGCCTGATCTTGGATTTGATACTTCGTTTCTACCAGCAGTAAATGCTATATTGAATACTTTCTGCGCATTGTGTTTGATGATGGCAGTGTTTTTTATCAAGAGAAGAAACATCATTATGCATAGACGTATGATCTATGGAGCAATGGTTTTTTCAGCATTATTTCTTTTATGTTATGTGTTGTATCACTTTACTAATGTAGAGACTAAATATTGCGGTGAAGGTACTGATCGCATAATCTACTTCGTCATTTTAATTACGCATATCATATTGGCAGGATTATCTCTACCATTTATTTTGATGACATTCATTCGCGGATATACATTCCAAGTAGAGAAACATAGAAAAATGGCTAAATGGGTATATCCAATTTGGTTGTATGTTGCCATTACAGGTCCAGTAGTATATCTCATGTTAGCACCTTGCTACCCTAAATAGATGCCTTATGAAAGCTAAAACGTTAATCCTATTATTAGTTTTAATTATCCTTCCGTTTGGTATGGATCTATTGGCTCAGTGTCCCATGTGTAGAATGGCCGCCGAGAGTAACCTAGACAATGGGGGAACAGAAGGCCGCGGTCTTAATACTGGTATATTATATCTATTCGCGATGCCATATCTCATAGCTGGAATACTTGGGTTACTTTGGTGGAAGAATAGAATCAAGGGGGCTGACGAAATTATGGATTAGAATTACAGACGATTCTAAGAAATATTGAATACTAGAATCCAATCTTAGTTATCTTTCTAGATAACGGTATTGTGTGTTTCTAAGATGACCATAAATTCTTAGTATAACATTAACACTCAAAAGTGAAACATACATAATCATTTTGGCTGCTTTCACGTTATAGTCGGCATGAAAGGATTTTTATTATTTGTAGCATTCTTAGCTTCTGCAGCTTTATCGGCACAATGGACATCTGTGAAGACATTCGCTAAATACGATGAGCTGGCTAAAGAATATCTAGATCGTGATGATGGATATACTTATGTAATCAATTACTGGGCTACATGGTGTGGGCCTTGCGTTAAAGAGCTTCCTTATTTTGAGCAATTGCTTGCCGCTCATGACAATGAAAAAATTCGAGTAATACTCGTTAGTCTAGACTTTCCTAAAAAAATGGAATCTAAACTCTTACCATTTCTCAATAAACATAATATTCAATCGGAAGTAGTCATTCTTGACGACCCAAAGAGTAATATTTGGATAGATAAAGTAGATCCATCGTGGGAAGGTGCAATACCTGTTACGATAGTATACAAAGGTGATAAGAGAGAGTTTTGGGACGGAGAGTTTGACAGCTATGCTGACTTAGATAAATTATTTCTTTCGATTCACAATTAGATAATCATACATTTTTAATTCTAAAAAATTTAAAACCATGAGCCAATTATTATTAGTGTTTTGTTCATTTGTAATGCCGTTTATATCTACTACTGAAGTAGCAGAACCATACACAGTAGGTGACAAAGTAGAAGATTTTAATCTCAAAAGCGTAGATGGAAACATGTATTCTCTAGCTACTGCAAAAGACGTAAAAGGGTATATCGTAGTATTTACGTGTAATCATTGCCCATACGCTGTTATGTATGAAGATAGAATGAACGATCTCAATGATTTCGCAGAAAAAAATGATTTCGCGCTATTTGCAATTAATCCAAATGACCCTAAAGCTGTGCCAGACGATGGATATGCAGAGATGCAGATGAGAGCAAAGGAGAAAGGATTTAAATTTCCATACTTAATGGATGAAGGTCAGAAAGTTTATCCAAAGTGGGGTGCTACCAAGACACCACATGCATATGTATTAGACGCTAATCAAGTGATCCAATATATCGGAGCTATAGATGATAGCCCAAGAGATGCATCAGCGGCAACTATTAATTATGTGGAAGCAGCGGTAGGGTCAATCTTACATGGTGAGAAGCCATCTATATCAAAAACAAAAGCAATTGGTTGTTCTATAAAGACTTTATAGCAAGCAGTCGTTTCATATGCATATGGTGTTGTTTATATCATTACATCGATCTATTCACTAAGGATGATATAAGATATGCTTCCATTAGCAATCAAGCCTGACATTGGTTACCTTTGTCAGGCTTGTTTATTTTAGATCAAGCAATCACTATCATAAAAATCACAGATGACTATACGAACTTTATTATATCTATTCTCTATTGCTTTCTTTATGGTATCATGTAAAGCGGATCCATTAAGTGATATGAAAAAAACGGAATTGATGAGTCATGGATTTCCTATTGCTATGTATGTTCCAGAAGGGGCCATCATCAATAAGACAGATCTAGGTGTAATGCAAGACCTTACTATCAAAGCAGGTGATAATTACTATGTTCAGATTTTTTCTAGTGATCTGCTAACTCTCGATAAGAAGGTAGTATTAAATGAAAAGCTAGTAGAGGCTAAGTCTCACAGATTTTTTTCTAAGATTATATCTGAAGAGGAGGATGGTTTTATTTTTGAAAAGAATGTAGATGGTATCTTAAATTATGACTTTAGGTATATTAAGATACAAGGCGATAAAGAATACGTATTCCAGACAGGCCTAGTAGGCAACTATTCTGAGGAAGATGTAAAAGCGATGTACGCGTCTGTTAAATAAGTTATACATTAAGAGTCCAACAATCATAATTCCTATGAATAGAGAGCCTAAAGATATTCACGCTTTAAGACAGAATTATACTAGAGCTGAATTAGACGAAAGTGAAGTAGGAAGAAACCCTATACAACTGTTTAAGCAATGGTTTGGTGAAGCACAACATACTAATATTTTAGAGCCTAATGCCATGGTTTTATCCACGGTATCTGCAGATCTTAGAGTACATGCAAGGACAGTGTTGCTCAAGGAAATTACCGAAAGTGGTTTTGTATTCTATACTAACTATGAGAGTGCTAAGGCAATGGATATAGAGCATAGTGCACATGTATCTATTACTTTTCTATGGAAAGAAATGGAACGCCAAATAAGAATAGAAGGTATGGCTCAAAAGATAAGTGTCGAGAGATCTGAAAAGTACTTTCAGAGTAGACCAAGAGGAAGTCAACTAGGTGCTTGGGCGAGTCCACAAAGTGATATTATATCAGATAGATCTGTACTACATGATAATCTTAATGAATTAGAACAAAAATATCCAGAAGGAACACAGATTCCGATTCCTCCGCAATGGGGTGGTTATGAAATTACGCCAGACTTCGTTGAGTTTTGGCAAGGGAGAGAAAGTAGACTACACGATCGATTAGCATTTACCACAGAAGACGGAGAATGGAAAGTGGTAAGATTAGCTCCTTAATAAGGTGAAGTATAACTCTTGGATGTTAAAGTGTAAAGTCACTAAGAGGTCTACATTTTAAATTGACTCTCATAGCAACCCATATCTGGTTCACTGCTTCTATTTCTTCCTAAGATATCATCCACAATGCCATTTATAGGTAATGCCTTTCTAGCAGCAATTGATAGGGAATCCAATTCGAAATTGTAATCATTGGCATCTACAAATAGAGCATCAGATCCATTAAAGTTGATACAGTCTATACAATTGTCAAAGAAATTAGGCCTAGTTTCTAAGAATTCATCTACTCGTACCATCGTATTATTAAGGTTATAACTAACAGTAAAAGGATCGGTACCTTCAAATTCATCAATCAATATTTCATCTCTAGATGAACCAACTAATAAGCTGTTAGATATTGTGGCTACTAGAGGATTTGTTCTGATTTCTCCAAGACAAAGTGCATCTGTACATAAGTAATTTTCCATTCTAATCGCTTCTGCCTGTACGCCATACGAAGTGACGGTAGTATAATCCATATGGTACTCTCCACCGTATCTCCAATACACACCATAACTACCTGCTGAATATATGAGGCTATTGCTTACATTGATACTCGCGTGACTGCCAAACAGTCCAAGCGATGATGAGTTAAGTAGTTGTGAATGATCTATATCCACATGAGAAGAAGAGTCAGCGAGTATGCCGTAGATACCATTTTTGATTGTGGTGTGAGAAAATCTATTTTTAATAGAAGCATTCGTAAGTATTATTCCATACCATTGACCCGCAACATCTGCAAATTCAGGTTCTAATCTGTCACCTTGGATCGTTATAGGGTTTCCTAGTGCACCATTGGCTTGGATAGATCCACCATTGAGAGTGATTATTCTTCCTGGGTTGTAAGTGACAGTATCTAATCTTATTGGATCATTAGCAATAGTATCTATTTTGTTTATAACCAGCCCTCCATGCACATATACATTGGTACCAGCATTCAAAATCAGATCACAGCCATCGATTCCCATGATACCATAGATGACGTACGGCTTTGGGTCATTCCAAATAATTTGACTCAGTCCGTTACAGATATCTTCTATAGCTGTGATATCTCGTTTGCCAAATACATAATTCGCATTTTGGCCAAAAGCTTCTAACTGGACGATATCTTGATCATTTCCTCCTGTGATCACTACTTGATCTTCTACTATGAATGGACTTATAGATAATGGCTGATCTGGATCAATAAAAACCTCTACAAAAACATACAAACTATCTTCTGCCTGTATGGTGACATTATTAATCTCTGGACCCACTATGCCGTCAGCATTGATTCTATAGAATGAATTACTTCCTCCAGTAAGTTTAATATCTACAGCTACAGCTTTGTTTTTATCATTGTACAATTTGAAACTTCGTGTAGCGCTTCCTACTTCTGTAAATACGGTGTCAAACATGATCGTATCTCGTGAAGTTGTTATATTAATATCATCACCCATATAGGCATCTTCCCTTGCACAGCTGTATAGTAGTGTGGCAAGTATAAGTGATAGAGCGATTTTAAAAGGCGAAATAGTAATTTTCATATAAGGTATTTAACGACAGTAAAGCCATTTAGATTGTATGATTGGATCAAGAGAAAGTCGATTCCGAAAGGTCGAAGAGGACTTTTTTGTACTTATACAGTTAAGTGATCTATATAGTAATAGGCTGTTTAATCTGTATTGATCGAATCAAGATTGCAAATCTACTAATAATGTAACTCTAGACTAGTTCTTTTAGTATTGATGTTGGCTCAAGGGGATGATTATAAATGTATATAGTCATTAGATATTACGAGAGGAACTCAATGAGCGGACTACCATAAATGAAATAACTTAGATAAGACATTTCAAACTGTATAATAGATCAAATAGGCATTCAGGTTTACTACTATCACTAGAATACTCTAAAGAAGTATGAAAAAGGAAGATAGACAGCATGTTTTAAGCATTCATCATATCCATTGTCCTAACCACAACATCAATTACAGTTTACAAAGTGGTACTTTTGCACTCTTCTTAAAAATGAGCTTAACAATTTAGATCCTTTATGAATAAAAGTCAAACGATCATTGACGTCATCATTCCTGCGTATAATGAAGAGGGATCTATAGCAAAGGTGATAGCAGACTTGCCTAAAGAGATGCTGAGGCATATAATAGTTTGCGATAATGCTAGTACGGATGCTACAGCTCAGATGGCACTAGATGCAGGAGCAGTAGTCGTGCCAGCGCCCAAAAAAGGGTATGGAAGTGCCTGCCTACAAGGAATAGCATATTCCAAGGCTTGTACACAATCTCCGGATATCATAGTATTTATAGATGGAGATTATTCTGATTATCCAGATCAATTGCCAGATGTAGTACGACCTATCATAGATCAAGATATGGATATGGTAATAGGTAGTAGAGCTATGGGCAAGATGGAGGCAGGAGCCATGATGCCTCAGCAAATATTTGGTAATTGGCTAGCGACTAACCTTATTAAAATGATCTATAACTATCAATTTACAGACCTTGGGCCTTTTAGAGCTATTAAGTGGGATAAATTAATGGAGATAGACATGCAGGATGAAGATTTTGGCTGGACGGTAGAGATGCAAGTTAAAGCTGCAAAGCAGAAACTAAAGACAATAGAAGTGCCAGTAAAATATAGAGTTCGCATTGGTAAGTCAAAAGTTTCAGGGACTATCAAAGGGACATTACTTGCAGGTCACAAGATATTATGGACAATATTTAAGTTAATGTAACTAGATGATAACTATAGCATACATATTATTAGGACTGTACGTAGTCGCATTGATTTATATCATGATATTCTGTTTGATGCAATTTCATCTACTGTATCACTATCGTAAGAATGCAGAAGTAAATTCCCTCGAGTGTGTAGATATTAAAGACGAAGACCTACCCTTTGTAACGATTCAATTACCTATTTATAACGAGCTATATGTAGTTGAAAGGTTAATTGATAATATTGCGAAATTTGATTATCCCAAGGAAAAATATGAAATCCATATTTTGGATGATTCAACAGATGAAACTGTACAAATCGCATTAGCCAAAGTCAAAGAATATAAAGCTAAAGGATTTAATATTGATCATATCACTAGATCCAATAGGGTAGGTTATAAGGCAGGAGCCCTTAAGGAAGGTACTAAGTTTGCCAAAGGAGAATTCTTAGCAATTTTCGATGCCGATTTTCTTCCTAATCCTGATTTTCTTCGTAAGACGATTCCTCACTTTGCAGATGAGAAAGTAGGAGTAGTCCAAACCAGATGGGAACATATTAATGAAGATTATTCTCTCATTACTCGATTACAAGCTTTCCAACTTAATGTTCATTTTACGGTGGAGCAGATGGGGAGATATAATGCGGATTATCTATTACAGTTTAATGGAACGGCTGGAGTATGGAGAAGAGAATGTATCACAGATGCTGGTGGCTGGGAGGCTGATACACTCACTGAAGATTTAGATCTTAGTTACAGAGCTCAATTCAAGGGCTGGAAGATTACTTTCTTAGAGGATATAACTAGTCCAGCAGAATTGCCGGCAGAAATGAATGGTCTCAAATCACAACAGCACCGTTGGATGAAAGGTGGCGCTGAAACTGCAGTCAAATTATTGCCAACGGTATGGAAGTCAAAGATTTCTTTAGCGCAGAAGATTCATGCAACATCACATTTACTTTCGAGCTCAATATTTTTATTCGTTTTCTTCATAGGTGTATCTAGTGTGCCTTTAGTGTTTATGCTGAAAAGCATAGATTTTAATTTGGACTATCTAGGTATCTTTCTGATATCGTTATTGACTATTATAGTAGTGTATTACAATGCCAACGTACGTAAGGCATGGAAAGATGGTCTTACTGTAAAGAATTTTTTCAAGTTCATTTTTTTATTTCCTGTGTTCTTGGCATTGAGTATGGGACTTTCATTCCATAATAGTATAGCCGTAATACAAGGTCTAAGAGGTAAGAAGTCTCCATTTGTAAGAACACCTAAATTTGATATCAAAGGCTTAACTGATAAGTTTGCCAAAGATAAATACCATTATAAAGACATCAATAAAGTAACCATCTTCGAAGGTTTGTTGGCCTTGTATTTTATACTAGCTATTGTAGGTGCTATTATAACAGAAAGTACATCATTCATCATTTTTCATGCTATGCTTGCGGTTGGATATAGTACAGTTTTCTTTTTCTCCATTAAACATAGTAAGGCGAGGTGATGCTTAAAGAGCATAATGGGATTTATGTCACGAGCTTATTAATTTGGCTGTGTGCTATTCTGTTCTTACAGATTTTTCCTGGACAGGATGATTTTCAGCTGCTAGCAATAGGTTTTCCATTTGCTTTTATCACCTACCTGTTTTTTGTATGGTCTAGTGTGATCGGAAAAAAACTTCAATGGTTGATAGTTGCAGGAATCGTTGTAAGGTTAGGCTCAATCATATTTTTCCCTCAATTATCTGATGATATCTTTCGATTTATTTGGGATGGGCGTTTGTCTCATAACGGATTGCAGCCATATGCATATTTGCCTGTAGATATAGTGAATCAATTACCAGCTTTGGCGGATGGCGATATTTTAAATAAGATGAATTCTCCAGAGTACTTTACAGTATATCCTCCAGTAAGCCAATTTGTTTTTTATCTAAGCAGTTGGATAGGATTAAGCATCGAGCTGTCTTCCGTTTTGATGAAGTCCATATTCTTTATGGCTGAATTGATAACCTTATTCTTCTCATTGAAGATACTTAAGTTGCTAAAGAAGTCACCTTCACTGATATTGATATATTGGCTTAACCCTTTAATAATTATTGAAGGGATAGGCAATCTTCATTTTGAGATTATAATGATTTCCTTTTTAGCAGCCGCTTTATATTTTTGGCTGTCAAATAAATTTTATACGGCTATTGTTTTTCTGGCACTTTCTGTCGGTTCTAAATTGCTAAGTTTACTCGTCTTACCTTATTTGCTTTGGCAGATTAGATGGAGATTTGGTTTCAGAGTGCTGGCAGTATTTGTAGGAGTAAGTCTAGTCATATTTAGTCCTTTACTTATTGGGCTTAACTACAGTGAGTTTTTGTCGAGTATAGACTTATACTTCAGAAAGTTTGAATTTAATGCAGGTCTGTATTATGTGCTTAGATGGCTTGGCTTTCAAGTGTCAGGCTATAATCTTATTGCCTACATTGGACCATTGTTAGGTCTTTTATTTATTGTCATTACTGGTTGGATCACCATCAAAGATAAAGTCAAAGGACCATTCCAATATCTTTATGTCATCATGTTAATTTATCTACTATTGGCGACTACTGTACATCCATGGTATCTTAGTATTCCTTTATTCTGTAGTATGTTCATCAGATCGAGAGTAGCCGTAGTTTGGTCATGTCTGATTTGGTTGACTTATATTAATTATAGTAATCCTGTATACAGTGAAAATCTTTATATAGTAGGTTTGGAATATATCTTATTGGTAAGTTATATAATTTATGAAAATAAGGATGCAGCTTCCTTTAAAAGTGCTGTAAATAGACGAATTAATTAAAAAATATCTAATCGACCACTTAGTCGTTGAGAATACTTTGGGTACAAATATTTAGTTAATTGTGAAATTTAACACGCGTTAATCTTTGACTTCGAACATTTTCTCTAATTTACATCATAATCAACCTGTTACTTCCTTTTGGGATACCTTAGAATTTATAGCATCGCAGCTTTATTGTTAAGTTGCATGACATTTTGTTTCGCTCAACAGGAGCAACAGAATAGTCAATTTATGCTAACTAAGTATAGAACAAATCCAGCGTATGCAGGTCTTGATTATTCTCTTAGTGTAGATGCACTTATAAGATCGCAGTATACTGGCATTCCAGGGCAACCAATGACCCAGTATATTTCCGCTCATGTACCTGCATATATATTAAGTGGAGCTCTAGGAGTAGAGCTTTACAGAGCTACAGAAGGTGCTCTTACACACAATACTGTTACGGCATCATATAATTATGTGAGTAATTTACCCTTTGGTTTTTTGTCAGGAGGAATAAGAGTTGGCCTCCTTCAAACTAGTATCGATGGTGAGAGTCTTCGGACGACTACAGGAGATTATGAAACCAATTCTATCTTTCATAATGATCCGATTCTATCTAATTCCACTTTTAGCGGCTTGACGCCAATTTGGGAGATAGGTGCCTATTTATTCATGGGAGATCCTCAATTTGGTGTCTCTATATCTAGAACACCATCTATCAATCAAAGGATAGGGGATTCTGAGATTGGATTGGTTACGCATTTTGATATTTATGGACAATATCGATTTAGATATAATGATGAACTACATTTTTTGCAAGCTATTTTACTCAAATCAGATTTTAATGTAGTACAATCAGACGTTTCTCTCTTAGCTGAAATAAATGGCAATGTTTTTGGTGGAGTAGGGTTAAGAGGGTATAATTCTAGTTCTCTGGACGCGATGTCTATTACAGCAGGATTAAACCTTGGAAGACATTATAGATTATCATATAGCTATGATATCGGTCTTTCAGAATTGAAAAGAGTAAATGAAGGGTCTCACGAGATACTTCTTAATTATAATTTGAAAAAAATGATCGGTCTAGGAAATACTCCAAAGGTGGAATACAATCCTAGAAATCTATAATACAAATTTCATATTACGCTTACTTGTAATGTGAGGAAAAAAATAGTTCGATCTATAGAATATTGGGCAAAAAATACCGTTATCACTTGACTAACGATACTTTATGTTCATTTGGAAATCTTATTTTTGTGAAAATTTTTTGAAAATTCAAGTACAAGACTATCTTTACGCGTCTTATACGACGATTTTGTAAAAATCAGGTTAAATCGCTTTACTACATGAAAAGAATAACACATTCCGTTTTAGGAATATTTGCGCTAATGATGATACTTTCATCTTGTAGCACACAAGAGACAGGGCAACTGACAGGAGTTACGGAAAGACCAAATTGGAGTGGATTCAATCCATACGGTATGGTATACGTACCTTCAGGTAATGCTCACATCGGTCAAAGTGATCAAGATATGTTTAGTACATATACTCAGAGACCTAAATCTATCTCTGTCCAAGGATTTTTCATGGATGATACAGAGATCACTAATAACGAATACAGACAGTTCGTGTATTGGGTAAGAGATTCTATTGCTCACACAATTATGGGTGACTTTATAGAAGATGATTTCGGAAACGAAAGAATCGATTGGGATTATGAACTCGATTATACTTCTGAAGACTTTGATGAAATGTACTACGAAGGCGATATGGCTTTTGATGGTAAAAGAGAATTCGAAGTTGAAGAGTTTATCTACAAGTACCAATGGCTAGATTGGAAAGCCGCAGCTAACGGTGAAAGTAGAGCTACACTGATTAGAGACGAAGAAGCAGCTATCTATCCAGATACACTTTGTTTCATCAGAGACTTCTCATACTCTTATAACGAGCCTATGACAAGAAACTACTTCTCGCACCCAGCATTTGATGATTACCCAGTAGTGGGAGTTAACTGGAAGCAAGCAAGAGCATTCTGTCATTGGAGAACTCAATTATGGAATTCTTCAAGAGGTGAAAACGAACCGAATACTGAAAACTTCAGATTACCTACAGAAGTAGAGTGGGAACACGCTGCTAGAGGTGGTCATGATTTAGCTCCATACCCATGGGGTGGATACTATCCAAGAAACGCTAAAGGTTGTCTTTTAGCTAACTTTAAGCCAGGTAGAGGTAACTATCCAGAAGATGGTGGATTCTACACTGTAAAAGCAGATGCTTACTTCCCTAACGATTATGGTCTATACTGTATGGCAGGAAACGTAGCAGAATGGACTGAAGATGCATTCCACGAAAATGCTTATACGCATACACATGATATGAATTCTAACTACAGTTATGTAGCTGAAGATGACGATCCTGATGTATACAAAAGAAAAGTAATCAGAGGTGGATCATGGAAAGACATTGCTTACTACCTAAATACTGGTACTAGACATTGGGAATTCCAAGATACTACAAAGAGTTACATCGGTTTCAGATGTGCAGTTACATTCTTAGGAAGATCAATCAACGACTTCTAGTCGGAATATTACAATAGAAAAGCATCGAAGAAGTAGCAATTTGCTTCTTCGATGCCTTTTATACCTATCGCCCTTAATTTCCCCTACGTATCAATATTACTCGAAATCATGATATACGCTTGTTTCAAAGCTATAGTCAAGATCGACGTGATTTTCGATTTCTTGAAAATTGAATTAGCGATAACGTTTTAATCAACAACAATAACTGCCCCACAGGCAGCGTTAAAATATACTTATTAACTAACCGTATTAAATTTTTTACAATGAGTTTTATCAAATCAAAAGGCTTTAAATATTTCAAGAACCTTGTAATTGGAGTTGGAGCTGCTGTCGTAATGGTAGGAGCCCTTATGAAGATTACATCTCACCCACTGGGTAACACGTTCATTACAATTGGACTACTTACAGAGGCTGGACTTTTCTTAATGTTAGGATTGTTACCACCTGAAAAAGATTATTACTGGGAAAAATTATACCCAGGATTAGATGCATACAATGCAAGTGTATCTCCGCTTACAGCTGGAGGAGGAGCAGGAGCTTCAAGACCTTTAAATGCAGATGCAGTAGAGAACAACCTTGGTGGTATGTTAAATGAACTACAAGTAATGTCAAAGAGTATGGGATCTCTTAAAGCATTACAAGAAGTAGATTTTTCTGAGACTTCTGAGCAACTAAAGTCTATGCACAATTTCTACTCACGTATGACAGAAGCAATGTCTACTCTTAATGATACAGTAGAGGATACTAAGCTTTACAAAGAGCAACTTACTTCTTTAAACAAGAATTTAGGTTCTCTGAATGGAGTATATGGAAATGTACTTTCTGCATTCAACGTAAACACTGGAGGTAAGAAGTAAGCAACTGCTACTTAACTTAACAGTATTAGAAACCCTATTGATAATTTTTAAATAAGATATATATATGTCAATTCCTAAGGAACCCAGGCAACTGATGATTAACATCATGTACCTGGTATTGACCGCTCTGCTTGCACTTAACGTATCAGCAGAGATATTTAACGCGTTCGAAATGGTGGACGAAGGGCTGACTACAGCCAACGCTTCTCTTGATGAAGCAAACAGTGCTAAACCAGAATTAATTAAAGAAGCAGCGAAAAAGAAAGCTTCATTAGCAGAATATGCTGATAGATTACCTGGTTTAAGAGCTCTTTCTAAAGAAGCATCTGGTTACATAGACGGTATCGTAAATGAACTGATAGATGCATCTGGAGATCAAAGTGGTGCTGTAGATGAAGGTGATTACGTGATGGTTCTTGATAAAAGAGAGCTAAAAGGTAAGAAAAGCTACGATGGTACTACTCGTATGATGGTAGATGAAGGAAAAGGTATGGAGCTTAAAGCTAAGATCATGGAATACAAGGAGAAATTCTTGACATTCGTAGATGAAGATGACAGAAAAAGATTAGCCGCTGAACTTCCTCTTAGTATTGATGAAGTAGCTTGGACTAAGTCACCAAACAAGAAGAAAGATTGGGCTGATTTTACTTTCGGTCATATGCCATTAGGTGCTACAATGCCAATATTCACTAAGTTTAAAAATGATATTAAAGCTTCTGAAGCTGCAGTATTAAATCACCTGGCTGGTAAAGTAGGTGTAGGTGGAGCTACAGTAGTATTAGATAAGTTTACAGTAGTATCTGCTCCAAAGAAATCTTACATCATCAAAGGAGATAAATTTTCAACTGATGTATTCCTATCTGCTTCTGCAGGTAAAGATTCACAGACTGGATTATCTATCTCTGTAAATGGAAAAGGACTTAGAGCTGACGCCGATGGTGTAGCAAAGTATGAAACTACTGCCAATGCACTTGGTGTAAAGAAATACAATGCAGCGATCACTATTACGGATCCAGTATCTGGTGAAAAGAAGACTTACAAGAAAGAATTCGAATATGAAGTAGGTGAGAGATCTGTAACAGTTTCTCCTCTAAAGATGAACGTATTCTATATCGGTGTTGATAACCCAGTAGCAGTTTCTGCAGCAGGTGTTAACTCTACTGATGTAAAAGTATCTATGGGAGGTGCTGGTGGAGGTACTATCAATAGAAAAGATGGTAACTACAACGTAAGAGTAACAAAGCCAACTAAGAAAGGAGAATTTGCTAAAATTAATATCTCTGCTCCAGGACTTACGGAGTCTAGAGACTTTAGAGTAAAGCGTATTCCTGATCCAATAGCAATGCTATCAAAAAGTAGAGGTGGTGCGATGTCAGCAGGTGAGTTTAAAGCTCAACAAGGTGTACGTCCAGTACTTGATGGATTTGATTTTGATGCAAAATGTAGTATTACAGAGTTCGTAGTAGTACGTGTACCAAAAAGACAAGATCCAGAACCAGCTCGTAATAGTGGTGGTAAATTCGCAGGAAAAACTTCTTCTGTAATAGGAAAAGCTACTGCTGGAGACAAGTACTTCTTTGAAAATGTTAAGTGTAAGTGTCCTGGTGATGCGGCAGCTCGTAACATTGGACAGATGGTATTTAATATCAAGTAATTTTCACTTGGTTTAAATAAAAAAAACTGATTTTAATTAATTCATAATACATTAAGATGAAGACTATCAATTTATTTCTAACTCTGCTAATCGTAGGATGTGTAACATTCTTAAACGCTCAGAAAGGCGCTGAAGAGATCATTACAGAATCTAGCGAGCCATCAGAAGATATGTATGTAGATGATATCGTATCAAAGCGATTAATCGTTGAAAACAGAGTACTTCCATATGAGCCAATCAGAGAAGCTGATTTAGCATGGCAAAAAAGAGTTTGGAGAGTATTAGATACTCGTGAAAAAATGAATTTACCGTTTAGATATCCTGAAAAACCACTTTTTAGTGTGTTTAGAGAGATGGTAGAAAATGGTGATATCACAGTATTTGATGATGAGAAATTTACACTTCCTCTGACTGCAGAGCAAGTAGAACAATCTCTAAATAGAGTTGATACATCTATTATTTTTGATTACGAGACTTACGAAGAAAAAGTAGTAGTAACCAAAAGTGAAATTAATTGGGAAGATATCAATAGATTCAGAGTTAAAGAAATGTGGTTCTTTGATGAGGAGTCATCAAGATTAAAAGTTAGAATTTTAGGTATTGCACCTGAAAGAGACGTTTTTGATGATGATACTCAAGAATTCAAATACTCTTTACCATTATTCTGGATATACTATCCTGAAGCTAGAGATTACTTATCTAAGCATAGAGTATTCAATGAGAACAATGATATGGCACCAATGACTTGGTCTGATTTGTTTGAGTCTAGATTCTTTGCTAGTGTAATCTATAAATCATCTAACGTACTTGACTTAAGGGTAAAGGATATGTTTGATGCATCTAAGGAAAATGCAAATATTGATATCCTATTAGAATCAAAGAAGATTAAAGCTGAGCTTTTCAACTTCGAACATGATCTTTGGACATATTAAGCAAGACGCTTAATTTTGTTTTAATCATATACTAGAGCCTGATCACATTGTGATTGGGCTCTTTTTTTATAGTGGTGTATTTTTTATCAAGAATCAACTTTTGTTGACTATCGAAATTGAGGGAGGATAGAATGATTCTTTGTAAGAGATCTAGATTGATAATTCAGCTATTGAGAATGTAGTTCCAAGTGAACGGCTAGCTCAATTTAACAATCACTATTAGTTACTGTGTATGTTGATTAGTCATGTACAACCAATCCATCATATGCTACCTTAATATGGTCGGGTAGCTCTGTTGAGATGTCATCATGAAAACCCATCAAATGGCTTAAGTGAGTTAAGTACCCTGTTTTGGCACCTATTGATTCTATAAAAGTCACGGCCTCATCTAAGGTGAAGTGAGAATGGTGCTTCTTTCTTTGGAGTGCATTAATCACTACGATATCAAGTCCAAAAAGTTTTTCTAGCTGTGATTCATGTAGGTTAGAGGCATCAGTGATATAAGCAATTTTTCCAAAGCGATACCCTAGTATAGGTAACTTTCCATGTATGACACCTATCGGAGTTATTGGGATGTTATCTATATCAAACGTTAAAGTATCTTGATTGATATCGTGAGTATCGATCTGAGCTACACCAGGATAAACAGAATCACCAAACATATAAGAAAAGCGACGTTTGATATCATGGTGTACTCTCTCCAATGCATAAGTCGGAATATTAGATCGTCTACGAAAATAGAGAGGCCTGATATCATCAAGACCTATGATATGGTCATTGTGCTCATGTGTAAATAATATAGCATCTACATCTATGATAGAATTTGTTAACATTTGCTGACGTAGATCAGGTCCAGTATCAATGAGTAATGCGGTATCATTTTGAGTAATATAAGCAGAGCTTCGGAGTCTCTGGTCCTTCGGATTGTCAGAAAGACAAACTGGGCAAGTACACCCAACAGTAGGTATGCCTTGTGATGTGCCTGTACCAAGGAATGTAAGTTGCAAAATGATCAATCAGATTGATGATGTACTAATATAGCAATTTAATGATTGAATATTGCCTTTATGCCGTCTGAGCTCTATATTCTTCACTTTTCAGAATCGCTTTGTATAAGCTTTTAGAAGCTGGAGACATTACATTCTCCATTACGATAATTGTAGATAGAATGTCAAGAAGACAGTTGATTCTGGCTTCAGTATCAAAAAATTTGTTGATTACTGCTATTTTGCGTGCTTGTACCACACAGTAGCCAGATTGAAAGTTGCCTTTTTCATACCGGATAGTATACTCTTGCTCTTTAAAAAGTAGTTCTAACTTTTGAAGATTTGATTTGGTATATTTTACCATATATTTGGCCGATTATTGAATTAGTTAATTCTCGCAACAAGGTACGGATAAGCGGATCATATTTTTTAATAATCGATATAAATAATTTCAATATGTTCTTAAGTAAATATAGTGATATGCCTACCTTATATAGATCAATTACTTTTGGGTTGATTATGGTCCTAACTATTACGGTTTCGTCTGCACAAAAGTTCATTGGTACAGCTATAGTAGGCGCGAATGTGAGCCAAATTGATGGAGATAACTTATATGGTTGGGATAAGATAGGAATCAATGGAGGATTTAGACTTGGCTATAATATAGCTAATAAGACCAACTTGGCGATAGAGTTTTTGTACAGTCAACGAGGATCTGCTCCAAGTATATCATCTGGAAGTGATTTTGGTTCCATTGACCTTAAGTATATTGAGATTCCACTATTAATTGAATATAACGATTGGTATTTGGAGGAAGAGGATTATTATAAAGTCGGAATAGAAGGTGGCTTGTCATATGGCAACTTGTTCAACGTGAGTAGTTCTAATTCCTTTGTGCCTATGGATCTGGATGGATACAAAAAGCACGACATTAGCTATACTATAGGTGCTAGGTATTCTTTTACTAAGCATATTGCCGGTGTATTTAGATTTTCACAAACGATAGGTAATATTTATGCCAATAGATCTGGTGACCTTGAAGGCCAGGTAAGTAGATGGATGAGTTTTAGAATTCATTATACATTCTAGAAGATTTACAGTTACATTAAAACAAATATATAATAGATGAGACATATTTACTTCATTGCCATAATTTCTGTATTACTATTTTCATGTAAAAGTAGTAATGATCAAGATGCAGCTGCCCAGGTGACCACTAGTACACAAAAGTCTAAAATTAATAAGGCTGTGGCTAATAATTCTAATGTGGAGAAATATCCAGGTGTTACGGAAGGAATGATTAGAAGACTTATGAATCAATGTGATTATGTAGATTATATTTTCTACAATCTACCTATCAGTATTAGTCAAGACGATAAGAAAGCGATTTTGTCCAACATAAATTTTATAGCTAAGACAAGTCCAGAAAGTATTCCTGCTACATGTAAACCTATGGGTAGAAAATCTTTTCAAAAGAACGGTGAAATAATGATAGAAGCAGATATTTATATCAATGTAGAGGAAAAATGCTTTTTCTATGTTTTTTACGAGAATGGTAAAAAAGCCTACGCAAATCATATGACTGCTGATGGAATCAACTTTTATTATAACGTTTTTGGGCAGGCAGGAGTTAAAAGATGATCAATGAGAAAAAGCTTGCTGTAATAGATATGGGTACCAATACCTTTCATCTATTAATAGTACAACGATCAAATTGTAAGTTAGGTTTTAAAGTGATTCATCGAGATAGACATTATGTCCTTTTAGCCGAAGACGGAATAAACACCATATCAGATAATGCAATTAATAGAGCTAGGAATGCAGTTGACTCATTTCAAAGTGAGTTAAAGAAATATGCAGATATCACAATAGAAATAGTAGGTACTGAGGCATTGCGTGTAGCGTCAAATGGTTACATAATTAATTCTTACGTATCTGAGCAACTCGGTGTGTTACCAAGCATTATTAGCGGAGATAGAGAGGCCGAGCTCATCTTCAAAGGGAATAAATTAATAATAGGTACTCAATTTTCACCTTATCTTATTATGGATATTGGGGGTGGAAGTACCGAATTTATTCTCGCAGATGATAATGAAGTCATTTTTAGCAAGAGCTATCCTCTAGGGGTGACCAAGCTATTTAATACTTTCAATGACACCGATCCTATCTCTGATTCTACGATCACCAATCTAGAGCTATATATAGAAGAGCAACTAACTGACTTGAGCCAAGTATTAGCGGATTATACACTTAGAGGGCTTATAGGTGCTTCGGGTTCGTTTGAGGTATTGGCTACAGTATTGACAGGGAAAATTCCAAATCAGAGCATGGTAAATATCTCACTTATAGATTTCAATAGTTTGTCCGAGCAAGTCATATTGTCTTCGATTGAGGAAAGAAGAAATATAGATGGCATTCCGGAGAGTCGTGTCAAACTTGTGCAAGTGGCATTTGTAATGATGCGAAAAGTGATTGATATGTACAAACCGAAGTGTATAGGAGTCTCTCCTTTCGCCATCAAGGAAGGTTTAATATCCGAATGGATGAATGATTCAGTATCTCAGAGTTAGATTCGTCTAACTTAATTGGTTTGCAATACTAAAAAATCATTAACTTTGTATCATGCAAGAATTACTGAATACACTTTCAGAGCCATTTGCGATCAGAGCTATTGTTGCCTGTTCGATGGTTGGAGTAATGTGTGGGATCATAGGTTGCTTCATAGTATTGAGAAATATGTCATTGATTGGAGATGCACTTTCTCATGCAATACTGCCAGGTATTTTTGTTTCATTTGTTTTTCTAGGATATAGTACAATAGGCTTTTTTGTTGGATCTGTATCAGCAGGTATATTATCTGCGTTTCTGATTACTTGGATTCAGCATAATGTCAAGACTAAAAACGATGCTTCGATAGGCATTGTATTTACAGTTATGTTTTCATTGGGAGTGATAGGTATTTCGTGGCTCAATAGTGAAAAAGGAGCACATCTAGATTTAGGAGATTTCTTGTTTGGAAATGCGCTAGGTGTATCTAATGAAGATCTGATACTAACAGCAATAGTGATGCTCTACACAATGGTAAGTGTAGCACTTTTCTATAGATATTTATTTATTACCACATTTCAGCCTACAATTGCCGCTACGATGGGTATATCTGTGAAGATGGTCCATTATTTTTTGATGCTTTTACTTTCGTTTGCAGTAGTGGCAGCATTAAGGACAGTTGGGGTGATATTAGTAGTTGCCATGCTTATCACGCCTTCATCTACAGCATTGTTATTATCTAATAAGCTCAAAGTAGTTATTGTTATTTCTGCAGGACTGGGCTTAGTATCTGCAATAGCAGGTATGACATTATCGATCTTGTGGAATACTCCTCCTGGACCGATGATGGTAGTGGTTTCCACATTGTTTTATGCTTTTGCTGTATTATTTGCATTCGAAAAAGGATTGCTGCCAAGAGCGATAAGAAGGTATAATCAATCTAAAAAAATAGAAAGAGAGGATATCATTAAGTATGCATTTAAGTTTTTTGAAAAGAAAAAATTAAATATGGCTGAGATTCAACAATACCTAGGCTTAAAAGAGAATAGGGTTAAATCTCATTTAGAGTATCTCAAAAAAGATGGACTACTTACTATTGATAATGGAATAGGGTTGACTTATAAAGGAAAGCAAAAAGCTGAAAGCTTGGTTAGAGCCCACAGGTTGTGGGAATCATACCAAGTAGACAGTATGGGATTATTAGAAGGCCAGATACACGAGGAAGCAGATTTTCTCGAGCATCATCTATCTGAAGAGATCTTGGATCAAGTAGATAAGAAGTTGGGTTTTCCATCAATGGATCCTCATGGATCACCTATACCACCCAAGCGAATCGAGCCTAAGAGACCCTTGCTCAATATCAAGCTTGGAACCAAAGCCATCATAGCTAAAGATCAGATAAGTGATCTAGTAGAAAGCGAACTGTGGGAGCTAGGATTGCTGCCAGATAGCGCTATTACATTAGTCAAGGTAGAGAAAGATGTCGTAAGAGTAAAGTATCAAGGTAGACCATTGGTGATTCCAGCGAAGTTAGCTGCTATGATTAACACAGTACGCTAGTCTTTATATCTCCGTTTTAGATTTTGAAATCAATATTATAACATCTTCTAACACGTTGACCAAAAAAGAGTTTGCTGAAACCTGAGTCCTGAAAAACTACTCTTCCTCGCTTTTTTCTCCCTTATTAAGATCGTCAAAGAGTTTGTTGAGTCTATACATTTCGTCCAGAGTTTCATCTTCGTAAAATGCTAATTCTGGGATACGTCTTACATGCTTTCGGATTCTAGTTACCAAAGCTTGCTTAAGCGTATGCATGTTTTTTCTCATAAGCAGGATGACTTCATTCTTGTCTTCCGTATTAAATATGCTAAAGTAAAGCTTTGCCATAGATAGGTCTGGAGTTAATTTCACTGAAGTAATAGTGACGAATGCCTCTCCAAATATATATATCCCTTCTTGTTGCAATACAGTGCCAAAGTTTCTTTTGATTAGTTCTGCTACTTGTAGTTGTCTTTTCGATTCCATTCGTATTACGCTTATGTTTATTACTACAAAGGTAATCATAGATCAGTCAGTATAGTTTCACACATACTGTTTTATTGATATTCCTTAGCTATTAAGTTGATAAAACTGCTTTTGTTACCTATATTAAATGATGATCACCTTATCTTGTGCCGTTACTTGATCCAAATATCTTGAGCAATCCAAACGAAAATATCCTTGATACACCTATAGAATTTCTTAAAGGTGTAGGTCCTAAGAAAGCGCAAGCTCTTCACAAGGAACTTCGTGTGTTTACTTTTAGAGATCTAATCTTCCATTTTCCATTTAGATATGAAGATAGAACTAAGTTTACTTTGGCTAAAGATGTGAGACAAGAAGGTCAGGTCGTTCAACTCAAGGCTAATATCATAAGTGTAGAAGTCGTAAAGGGAAAACGATCTAGCAGAACGCAAGCTATTGCTAAAGATGCATCGGGTTTTATTAATTTGATTTGGTTTCAAGGAGGTAAGTGGATTGCCGAGAATATCAAGACAGGTCATGAGTATATAATCTATGGTAAAGTAAGTCTCTATGGTAGTCGAAAAACCATAGCTCATCCGGAGCTTTCCTTAGCCAAAGAAGTATCTACATTGAATACTACATTTATTCCTGTTTATAGTTCTACTGAGAAACTGGATAGAATCGGATTAGATAGTAAAGCTAGACGAAAACTATGTCAAGGTATATTAGATAAGCTACCAGAAAGTCAATTTCTCGATAATCTATCAGAGCCGATTAAGTCAAAGCTGAAACTGTGTACTAGACATCAAGCCATTAATTGGATTCATTTTCCAGAAACAGAAGAGCAAAGGCAAGCAGCAATAAATAGATTGAAGTTCGAAGAGTTATTCTTTATGCAGCTGAGAATGCTGCAGAACAAGGAGCTGCGTAAGAAGAAGTTAGTAGGCGCAGTATTCGAATCTGTAGGTGAGCACTTTCTTAATTTTTATAATAATATACTACCCTTTGAGTTGACGAGTGCTCAGAAGCGAGTGATCAAAGAGGTGAGAGCTGATATGGGAAAAGGCTTTCAGATGAATCGCCTGTTGCAAGGTGATGTAGGAAGTGGTAAGACGATAGTGGCTATATTAAGTATGCTTATAGCCATTGATAATGGATTTCAATGTTGTCTGATGGCACCCACTCAGATATTAGCACAGCAACATTATACTGGTATAATGGAGATGCTCGAAGGTACAGGGATACAAGTTAGCTTTTTGACAGGATCAGTTAAAAGCAAGAAAAGAAGACAAACACTTGAAGCTTTAGAAGATGGCACAATCGATATAATAATAGGTACCCATGCCTTGATAGAAGACAAGGTAGTCTTTGATAATTTGGGTCTGGCGATTATAGATGAACAGCATAGATTTGGTGTAGTGCAGCGTGCTAAGCTTTGGAACAAGAATAAACGAGTAGCGCCACATGTATTAGTAATGACAGCTACTCCGATTCCTAGGACACTTGCAATGACCGTTTACGGTGACCTCGATGTATCTATCATAGATGAGCTGCCTCCAGGGAGAAAAGATGTCAAAACGATTCATAGATATGATCCGCATAGGCCGAAGCTGATTCAATTCATGAGAGAGCAAATTGCGCTAGGTAGGCAAATATATGTGGTATACCCACTTATAGAAGAGTCTGCAAAATTAGATCTTGCTAACCTCGATATGGGATACGAATACCTTCGACAATACTTTATGCCTCCAGAATTTCAAATAAGTGTAGTACATGGAAGGATGAAGGCCAAGGATAAGGACTTTGAAATGCAAAGGTTCGTAGAGGGGAAGACTCAGATAATGGTAGCTACTACTGTGATAGAAGTAGGTGTTAATGTTCCTAATGCTACAGTTATGGTCATTGAAAATACGGAGCGATTCGGATTATCACAATTGCACCAGCTGAGAGGTAGAGTTGGTAGAGGTGCAGAACAATCTTACTGTATATTGATGTCTAGCTATAAGTTATCTAAGGAAGGCAAAGAACGAATCAATACAATGGTCAGAACTAATAATGGTTTTGAAATAGCAGAAGCTGATCTTAAGCTCAGAGGGCCTGGAGATATGATGGGGACTCAGCAAAGTGGGGCGTTAGACTTTAGACTCGTAAATATTATTCAGGATAATCAAATACTCAATGTAGCAAGGCATATCGCAGAACAGATAATAGAAGAAGATCCATATTTTCAGAATCCTGAGAATGCAAACCTGAATAAATACCTATCAAAAGTTAGGCTTCGAGATCGAAATTGGGGTCGTATATCATAGAATCTATTGTGATAAATTAAAATAGCATCTGCTACCAGTTCGCGACCATTGTATCGATGAGCATTTATATATATAACAAACATATACATTTATATCAAATTTTAGCTCAGAATTTTACACATAGTTATTATCTATATATATAGATAATTGTTATATTTACGTCGACTAAGTATAGTTTAATACCAAAACGACTTTTAAAAAGATGAGAACTACAACCAAATCCCTCAAGGATTCTATATCCTTGTACCTATGCTTGTGTATTTGTTTAATTGCAATATCAGCAACAGCAAGTAACAGCACAAGCTATTCCTCTCCAATCATCGATGATGACGATCCTGCGGGTAATGTTTCGATATCAATGGTGACAGTTGGATCATTTCCAGATTACGGAATTTCTATACCATTTAACATTACAGTAGAAAATCAAGGTGTTGCAGATATCTATGATGTAATAGTGACCAATACTATTCCTGAGGGATATACTTTTGATCCTTCTGGTACATCTTGGATCGTAGATGGTACTAATCCTAATGTCTATACAAATACCATAGCAGGACCTATTGGACCTAGTACTACAGACCTCATTACGATTAATCTTGTACCTATTGCGGCAGCAGATTCTACAGATTGGATTAACACAGTAGAGATTACTGAGTTCAGAGATGGGCCTGGAGGAACTGTTTGTGCGGATGGAGATCTTTCGGATAATACAGCCATGGCTTCAGTAGCTTTATATGATTTAGCATTACGTAAAGAGCTGATCACACCGGCTCCATATAGTTATGGACAGTTATTGACTTTCCGTACATACGTTATGAATCAAGGAAATACTCCTGCTACCGATATTAGAATCATAGATTTCATACCAGAAGGATATGATTATGATGCTGCAACGAATGCGGCTAACGGATGGACAGGTATGGCTACACCTATTGCTGTGCTTCCAGGGCAATTGAATTCTAATGAAGAGACATTCATAGATATTCAACTTACCCTGACCATGGAAATGTTTGATGGCATGGCTTGGAATAATTATACAACTATTATTTCTGCAAGAGATAATAATGCTGTGAATAGGACAGGATTTGATGCAGATAGTAATCTAGGATCTAATTCAATTAGTGAAAACTCTGTTTTGCCAGGTGATGCAGATGACAATAATATGAACGGAGGAGGACTTAATGCAGGGGAAGATGAAGATGATCATGATCCAGCAGCGCCTATAATCTTTGATTTGGCTTTGGAAAAAGTTCAGTTGACAGCTCTTCCAAGTTTTTCATATGATGAAGAGACAACATTTAGAAACAGAATATACAATCAGGGTAATCAAACAGTTACTAATATTGAAATAGTAGATTATATTCCTTGTGGTTTTGAATTCATCGGAGCCAATAATCCAGGGTGGACATACAATTCAGTGTCAAGAATAGCACATTATACTATTACAACAGTCCTTGCTCCTTCTACTACTGATTTTGTTGACATTAAACTTAATGTTGTGCAATGTTATGAAAATCAAGAGACTGCATGGTCTAATTTTGCTGAGATAGCAAGTGCAACAGATATGTCTGGGTTGCCATTCGTAGATATAGATAGTGTAATGGATTCTATCATGACGAATGATCAAGGTGCTGAGCATGGAACAATTACTGATAATCAATTAGATGGAGGTGGGCCAAAGGCAGGCGAAGACGAAGATGATCATGATATCAAAAAGATAGAAGTAGTAGATCTAGCAATCAAGAAAAGGATACTAGAGCCAGGTCCATTCAATATGGGAGATACCATCACTTTTGTCAATACAGTATTTAATCAAGGTAATATCGTTCTGGATAGTATACGTATCAGAGATTATAAAAGAAGTGGTTATATATTCCATGCAGATATTAATCCAACGTGGACGTTAAATCCATCAGGAAACCCAGAAGGTCTCATTCCAACGATGCTCTTTCCTGAAGATTCAATTAATTATGAATTGAAACTTACTTTGACTCCTGCAAATGCTGTAACGGATTACTATAATTTCGCTGAGATTATTCTGGCACAGGATACAACTAATAGTTTTACTAGAAATAGATTTGATGATGCAGATTCATTTGTAGGATCTCATTTTTTTCCAGGTTCATCAGAACCTAATGTAGTTCCAGATAGTAGTGATGATAATAATATCTTTGGAGATGGATTTGATGGAGAAGATAGTGATGATAACGATGTAGCGGCACCGATATTTTATGATTTAGCATTGACTAAAAGTCTAGTAGATCCAGGAGTTGCGTTAGAATATGGTACAGTATTATTATATACCATAACGGTCACTAATGAAGGTACAGTGGAGGCCAATGGCGTAAGAGTTACAGATTACCTTGCCTGTGGCTTAGGTTTTGATATGGCTAATAATACTGGGTGGAATATAGATCCAGTAACAGATTATGTGTATTATGATATTCCTACCACTATCACTCCAGGGGGTACCATAGACCTTACGATCAATCTTACTTTACAGGAATGTGATAGTTCTGATTCTGAGTCATTTACTAACATAGCTGAAATATCAGTAGATGATGGTGATGATAGAGATAGTGAGCCAGATGATGATCCAAATGATGATCCAGTCGAAGATGATATCGATGATCAGCCTCTTCCTATATATGATCTAAGTCTAGCAAAGACAATTTCCAGTACCGCTTCTACATATGGAGTAGGGGATCCTATTACGTTTACTATAGAAGTAACGAATGAAGGTGGAGAGTCTGTTCAAAATGTAAAAGTAGTTGACTACTTGCCATGTGGATTTGGATTTGCAGCTGCAGATAATATGGGCTGGTCCTTAAATGCAACTACAGGATTTTTAGAGTATAATAATAATGCATTATTAGCCCCAGGAGGGACATTCTCTACAGAACTTACACTGACTATTCAGGCTTGTACAGTGGTCTCAGATGATAACTATCTAAACGGAGCCGAGATATCCGAGGCGCAAGATATAGATGGTGATATGATATTAGATATAGACAGTACTCCAGATGAAACTCAAGGTAATGAAGAAGATCAGGAAGATGATTATGATGAAGTAGGTATAGATATCTATGATCTTAGTTTAAGTAAATCATTGACTACGCCAGTTACTAGTTTTGCTTATGGACAAAATATTAGTTACGATATCACAGTAACTAATGAAGGGACAATGTTAGCAAGCGGAATCCAAATTACAGATTATATCCCCTGTGGATTAGCGTATGACGCAGCTAATAATTCTTTAGTATGGGCGGTGGATCCTGTTACGGGTTTTGCCACATATACTATCCCTACAGATATAGTATCAGGGGCATCAGTTACTGTTACTATAGTGCTTACTTTAGAAGAATGTACACAGGATGACGCAGGGAAGTATAACAACAAAGCAGAAATATCTATCGATAATGGAGACGATGATGATAGTGATCCAGATAATGATCCAGAAAATGACCCTCCAGGTGAAGATGATAACGATGATGAGCCACTACCAATATATGATCTTAGTTTGACTAAAGAAATTGCTGTAGCAGCTGATTATTCTGTGGGAGATATGATCACCTTTGAGATTACTTTAGCTAATGAAGGTTCAGAAACGGTACAGAATATCAAAGTAGTTGATTATCTACCATGTGGATATGGCTTTGTTCCTAATAATGGATGGTCATTAAATGTGGTCACTGGATTTTTAGAGAATACATATGCGAGTCCATTAACGCAAGGAGAAAGTACAACACTAGATCTTGAACTTACAATAGAATCGTGTGATCAAGGAGGTGCTGATAACTACTTGAATGGTGCAGAAATTGCAGAAATGCAGGATTTGGATGATATGGTAGTATCAGATGTAGATAGTAGCCCTGATGAAATCCAAGGTAACGAAGTACCTAATGAAGACGATTATGACGAGGCAGGTATAGATATTTACGATCTGAGTTTGTCTAAAACAAGAACCAATACTAATGAGCTAGTGGCTTATGGTTCTACATTGGTGTATGATATCGAGGTTACTAATGAAGGTTCATTACCAGCAACTGGAATACAAGTGACTGATTATATTCCCTGTGGACTCGTTTATAATGCCTCAGACAATACAGCTAACTGGACAATAGATAATACTACAGGATATGCTAGTTATATAATACCTCAAACTATCCTTCCAGGAGAAAGTGCTGTGGTAGAAATCATCTTGACGATAGAGCCATGTGCTTCACCTAGTACAGATGCGTATAATAACAAAGCAGAAATAACACTTGACGATGGAGATGATGATGACAGTGATCCAGATGATGATCCAGAAAATGATCCTCCAGGCGAAGATGATAATGATGATGAGCCAGAAGCGATTTATGACCTCGCTGTAACTAAGACCGTTCAAGGTGATCCAAATTCATTTTCAACAGGTGACGTTGTAGTATTCGAAATCGAAGTAACTAATGAAGGAAATAGAACAGCGCAAAATGTAAACGTGATAGATTATGTTCCTTGTGGATTCTCAACAGATGCACAAGTGAATACTGGGTGGTCATCAATTGTTGGGTCTGACAATATTACATACCAAATAGCTTCCATGGCTCCTGGTGAGATTGTAACCCTTGAAGTTTCATTCTTGATAGTAGCCTGCGATACGTATGCGGATGAAAATTATGGTAACGAAACTGAAATCACAAGTTTCCAAGATGAAAATGGAGATGAAGGTTCTGATATTGACTCTACGCCGGATGATATTCCAGGTGATCCAGAAAGCGAAGATGATAATGATACGGCCATACTAATGATTACGGGTACTCTAGGGGGTGATGTTTGGAAAGATCTTGATTTTGATGGTATTCATGATACTAATGAACCATCGATTTCTGATATGACTGTAAACTTGTATGATTGCGATGGTAATTTCATAAGGTCTACCACTACTGGACAGACAGGTTTCTATGTATTCCTAAACTTACCATCCGATGATTATCAAGTACAATTTGATCTTGAATCACTAGACGAACCATGTGTATTTACTGAGCCTGATATGGGTGGTGATGATGCACGTGATAGTGATGCGGGTTTAGATGGATTTGCTCCTTGTACAGAGGTAGAAGTGGGATCTGAAAACTATACTATAGATGCTGGACTAATAGAATCTTTAGGGACAATAGGAGATTATGTATTTACAGATTTAGATGCTGATGGTGTACAGGATGCAGGCGAAAGCGGTATTGAAAACATGACAGTCAACCTCTATTCTGAAGGCGGACTATTAATCGCTTCTACGATGACTGATTCTCAGGGCGCATATAGCTTTGACGATGTATCTGGTGGATATTACTATGTTGAGTTCGACGCAGAGGATATACTGTTGCCTACATTAGTAGACGCTACTAATGATACACAGGATAGTGATATCACAGAAGACAACGGACCGAATACTACAGATGTATTCTACTTAGCTCCAGGTGAAAATAATACTGATATTGATGGTGGATTCTACGAGTGTGCTACAATATGTGGATATACATGGGTTGACCTTGTTAATGAAAACGATCTAAGAGATCCAACTGAAAATGGTATCAACGGTATGAACGTGAAGATTTTCAGAATAGAAAATGGAGTAAGTACAGAGTATGATAGAACATATACAGGACATAAACCTAATACACCAAGTGATGATGGATACTTTAATTTCTGTGTGCCACCAGGAAGGTATTATGTAGAATTTGTATTGCCACCATTAGGTTTAGTGCAAGTATTGCCTCTTTCAGGACCGCAGAATATTAATAGTGATGTAAACAACTACTACGGAGTAGGTACAACAAGCGCGTTTAATATTGGAAACGGTGGAGAGAAGTGCGATATAGGAGCAGGTTACACACTGATGTCTGAAGTAGGTAATTCAGTATGGCTTGATCAAAATCTAAACGGACAGCGAGAAGAATATGAAGAAGCTGTTGAAGGTGTCATTGTACAAGCTTATGATCTTAATAATGTTATGGTCGCTGAAGCAGTAACAGATGAGAATGGATTATATAATATTGATTACTTACAGAAGAAGGATTATTACCTCAAGTTTACTGCAGAAGAGGGAATGACATTTACACAAGCTCTTGTAGGTGGAGATGATGAATTAGATAGTGATGTGGATCATAGTTTTGGACCTAATACTACTAGAGCATTCCTAGGAGCTCCAGGAAGTGCTAATAAGAATATGGATGCAGGTATCGTGCTTAGTGTCTTACCGGTAGAGTGGGGAAGCATACAAGCTGAGAATAAAGGTGATTTGAACCTCGTTTCATGGTCTACATATTCGGAGATCAATAATCACAAGTTTTTAATTCAAAAATCACAAACTGGAAATGGAAACTTCATCACGATAGGTGAGGTCGAGGCTCTGGAAGCAAACAGTACTACATTAAGATCGTACAGTTTCCAAGATAGAGATCTTCGGTGGTCTCAGTATTACTATAGAATAGTTCAACTTGATGTAGATGGAAGAAAGTCGTTTAGTGATATAGTTGCTCTCGAAATATCTAAAGAAGGATTCTTAGTATATCCAAACCCTGTAGATGGAGATTTGAAGATAACAAGTACTTCGTTCCAGTCTTTAGATAATGTAGCTATCAATGTCTACGATCAGGTAGGGAAATTAATATTAGAGACTTATTTTGTTCTGCAAGGAAACTCGGAAGTTACTATTCCAGTATCTCAGTTGACTTCTGGTATCTATAGTATTGAAGTAATGGATAATGGATCGACGTTACATACACAGCGATTCATAAAACAATAAAAGTTGGTTTAGTTTGGTTCTACAGAGGCTTTTCTCATTTGAGAAGGGCCTCTGTTCTTTTTAGCGGGTAGATTGAGTCGAAATACTCTTTTTAAGGGCTTTTAAGTATGTTTACCGCAAGATCACTCGATCTTGACGGTCTACTTCAAGATGGATTACTATTAAGCATATAGATCACTAATAGGGCTATATTTCCTTGATAAACATTTTTACATTCCACCATTCTTTTTCTATGGTGGCGCCCATATTTTCATAAAATTTTATGGCTGGTTCATTCCAGTCAATTACTTGCCATTTTACAAGTACAGCATTTGCAGCTTTTGCTTCAGAAATAAATGCATCCATGAGCATCTTTCCGATACCTAATCCTCTATACTTTTCGCTTACGATGAAATCTTCTAGGTAATACATGAGTCCTCTCCACGTCGAAAAGGTCTCATAGTAAAGCGCAATTCCGACGATTTTACTGTCAATTTCCGCTAATTTGCAGAAAATTTTGCCCTCTTTTAGACTTTGTTTGTAAACTTCTACCGTTGTAGTCACCTGATCTTCGGATTTTTCATAGACTGCTAATTCTCTCACTAGAGATAGTATCGCAACGGCATCATTCTCATCAGCAGTCCTTATAATGGTCTTGTTAGTAGATAGATTCATATTAAAATTTTATGTAATTTGACATAGTTTGAGTCGTATAACTAATAGAAATATTATACAACACACTGTTTTTCTTGTGATTAAAACAAAAATAGGGTTTGTAAATCAGAAAATTAGTTTTACTTTTGCATTCGCTTTTAAAAAAGCAGGTTTAAATTATAAAGATATAGACAATAACTACTATGCCTACTATAAATCAACTAGTAAGAAAAGGAAGAAAGAAGATCGTTACTAAAAGTAAGTCTAGAGCACTAGATTCTTGCCCTCAAAAAAGAGGTGTATGTACTAGAGTGTATACGACTACTCCAAAGAAGCCTAACTCGGCTCTAAGAAAGGTAGCGAAAGTGAGATTGACAAATGGTATCGAGGTAATCGCCTATATCCCAGGAGAAGGTCACAACCTACAGGAACACTCAATCGTATTGATTAGAGGTGGTAGAGTAAAAGATTTACCTGGTGTTCGATATACTATCGTAAGAGGTGCATTGGATACAGCAGGTGTAGCGGATAGACTACAGAGTAGATCTAAGTACGGTACGAAAAGACCAAAGAAATAAGACATTCTTGCTTCTAAGCAGAATATAGCTAATAATTACAGACAATAAGCAAATAATAACATGAGGAAAAGAAAGCCAAAAAAGAGAGTCATTCAGCCGGATCCAAGGTTTGGAGACACAATGGTAACTCAGTTTGTAAATAACATGATGTGGCAAGGAAAAAAGTCTACATCTTTTAGAATCTTCTATGACGCTATGGATAAAATAGCAGAGCGTACTAGTGAAGATCCGCATGAAACTTGGAAAAAGGCGTTAAATAACGTTATGCCAGGTGTGGAGGTAAGATCAAAAAGAGTAGGTGGAGCAACTTTCCAAATACCTACAGAAATCAGACCAGCAAGACGTCAGTCTATTGGTATGAAGTGGATGATCAAATATGCGAGAGCAAGATCAGGTAAAGGTATGGCTGAGAAGTTAGCTTCAGAGTTAATTGCAGCAAGTAAGAACGAAGGTGCTGCAGTTAAGAAAAGAGAAGATACGCACAAAATGGCGGAATCTAACAGAGCATTTGCTCACTTTAGAGTATAAGTACTCACTTTAGAGTATGTAATTATATAATAATAACACAACACAAGATAAATAAACATTTCCATGTCAATTGACTTAAAATTCACTAGAAACATTGGTATTGCAGCTCACATTGATGCTGGTAAGACAACTACTACTGAGAGAGTATTGTACTACACAGGAATGAGCCACAAAATCGGAGAAGTACATGATGGTGCTGCTACGATGGATTGGATGGAGCAAGAGCAGGAGAGAGGTATTACTATTACTTCTGCAGCAACTAAGACTAATTGGAATTGGAAAGGACAGGATTTTCCAATGAACATCATTGATACTCCTGGTCACGTGGATTTCACAGTAGAGGTAAATAGATCATTAAGAGTTCTTGATGGTTTAGTTTTCTTATTCTGTGCCGTATCAGGTGTTGAGCCACAATCTGAAACTAACTGGAGACTTGCAGATAACTACAGTGTTCCAAGAATCGGATTCGTAAATAAAATGGATAGATCTGGTGCTGATTTCTTCTCAGTTGTAAAAGACGTTGAAGAAAAGCTAGGTTCTGTATCTATTCCACTACAAGTGCCAATTGGTGCTGAAGAGACTTTCAAAGGAGTAGTTGACCTAATTACAGGTAAAGCTATCGTTTGGAATGAAGATGATATGGGAATGACTTATGAAGAAATTCCTGTACCAGAAGATTTAGTAGATATCGTAGCAGAGTGGAGAGAGAAGCTTTTAGAAGCTGTTGCAGAGTATGATGAGACGCTAATGGAGAAGTATTTCGAAGATCCAGCGAGTATCACTGAGCAAGAGATGATTAACGCAGTAAGAGGAGCCGTTCTTGATAACAAGTTCGTACCTATGATGTGTGGATCAGCCTTCAAAAATAAAGGAGTTCAAGCGGTATTGGATGCAGTTTGTGCATACTTACCTTCACCACTTGATGTAGATGCAGTACAAGGTACTCATCCAGATACAGAAGAGCCAATTCAAAGACAGCCATCTGTAGACGAGCCTTTTACAGCGCTTGCGTTTAAAATTGCAACTGACCCTTATGTAGGTAGATTGGCATTCTTCAGAGTTTATTCTGGAGCATTAGATGCAGGATCTTACATACTTAATAATAGATCTGGTAATAAAGAGAGAATCTCAAGATTATACCAAATGCACTCTAATAAGCAAAACCCGATTGATAGGGTAGAAGCTGGAGATATTGCAGCAGGTGTTGGTTTTAAAGATCTTCGTACTGGTGATACATTATCTGCACTAGATGCACCTATCGTTCTGGAAAGCATGGTTTTCCCTGATCCAGTAATTGGTGTAGCTGTAGAGCCTAAGAGTCAGAAAGATCTTGATAAGTTAGGTATGGCTTTAGCCAAATTAGCTGAAGAGGATCCAACATTCAAAGTAAAGTACGATGAAGACACTAATCAAACTGTAATTAGTGGTATGGGTGAACTTCACCTAGAGATTATCATCGATAGACTAAAGAGAGAATTTAATGTGGAATGTAGCCAAGGTGCTCCACAAGTAAATTATAAAGAGGCACTTACTGCGACAGTAGATCACAGAGAAAGACTTAAAAAGCAATCTGGTGGATCAGGTTTGTTTGCTGATATGCAATTCGAACTAGGACCTGCAACTGAGGAGTTTTTAGAGTCAGATGACTATAAGAGTGGTAAGACTAGATTAGAGTTTGAAAACAAAATTGTTGGAGGATCTATTCCAAAAGAATTCTTCCCATCTATCATCAAAGGTTTTAATGCGATGATGGATAATGGAGTACTTGCAGGATATGGTATCGATTCAATGAAAGTTAAATTGTATGATGGATCTATTCACGCAGTGGATAGTAAGCCGATTGCATTCGAACTCTGTGCTAAGGAAGGTTTTAGAGCGGCAGCTAAGTCAGCTAAGCCTGTATTACTAGAGCCTATCATGAAACTAGAGATCGTTACTCCTGAGGAGTATACAGGATCTGTAATTGGTGACCTTAACAGACGTAGAGGTCTTCCAAAAGGACAGGAAACAAGAACAGGAGGAGCTATCCAAATATCAGCTGATGTACCATTATCAGAGATGTTCGGTTATGTAACTCAACTAAGAACGATTACATCTGGTAGAGCTAACAGTTCTATGGAATTCTCTCACTATGCGAGCGCACCTAAGAGTGTTGCAGAAGCTGTAATAGCAGAAGCAAAGGGAGAAGTGAAAGTTTAATTTAAAATAATTATAATAAGTCAAAAAAGAGTTGTACTTTTGCAGCTCTTTAAGACAAACAACTTGTAAATATAACAAGGTTATGAATCAAAAAATCAGGATTAAACTGCGCTCATATGACCACAACTTGGTAGACAAGAGCACAGAGAAAATCGTAAAGACCGTTAGAAATAGCGGAGCTGTGATTTCTGGACCGATTCCTCTGCCAACTCAGAAAGAAAAGTTTACGGTACTGCGTTCTCCGCACGTAAACAAGAAGTCTCGAGAGCAGTTCCAGTTACGCACACATAAGCGATTGATAGAGATATT
>CALKJD010000027.1 GCA_937995755.1 uncultured Saprospiraceae bacterium
TTCTAATTTTATCTGAGCGACAATTCCCATTTTTATATTTTTATCCACCTTTAGCGATAGACTGGCATCGTCTTTTTCTCCGAGATCATATCCATTTTTGATTTTCATGATGGCTCCACGCAGTTGATCAATGTTGATGAAAGCATCATTTAGTTGAATGGAGATATTGCCATCACTTAAGCTTCCTATGTAGAGATGGTTTTCCTGAGATTTGTTTTCTATTTTTTGTAGATCTATTCCTTCTGGAAGATCAAAATTGACCTTGACGGTATGGCTTTTGAGTACTGTCACCACCATGAAGAAAAATAACAACATAAATATGATGTCAGGAAGCGAGGCTGTGCTTACAGCAGGCATATCTTTTTTGTTTCTCTTTAGCATCGTAAAGTGATTGTAGGTGAAGAATAGTAATTCAGTAAGAAATTTTATATCTCTAGTGTGTAATGTGGGTAATGATCTGCATAATTCTACATGCGTCAATACTCGCTGTGAGTCATTGTATTGATAAAAGCTACCAAGCTTAACTCTCAAATGGATCTGCTTCAGAAACTTTCATGGGTAGCAATTTTTTTATTTCAGTAGCTTCAGTTCTATTGAGTTCGGAAAGATCTTTGCCAAATTTTGATTTAGATAGATCGCGCCTCATATTAGTATATGATGATTGTATGACACTGTACGTGTATACATAAGCGTCGTAAGATGTATTGACATCATTCTGTAATGATATGATGGCTTTATGTGGAGCCGTAGGGTAGTCTAATCTTTTGTCTGGATTGAGGACAAAGTTAGGAATCAATGTTTTAAGGTCTTCTAATTTTGAAGGTTCACCTTCTATCATTATTTCATCATATTTATTGATTTTAATATTGAGTACATTTTTGTCTACAGCTTTACCTATTGGTCCATCGTAATACTCAGGAAGAACAACTCTGACTCCTTTGTCTTGAGAAATCTGAGTGGCAACTAAGAAAAAAATTAATAATAAAAATGCAATGTCAGCCATTGATCCTGCACTTATTTCTGGTGGTGCTTTTCTTTTTTTCTTCATGACAGATATATTGTTGGTGGTAACTTATAGATGTCATAGGCTTATGATTTTGGTGGGTAATCAATTGTATATTTATGGATTGTAGATCTGCAGGTAGTTGAAAATCATAAAATGAATCATGGAAGATAATCTAAGCCTACAGCATTTTTTGCAGTAGTAGAAGGTAAGCTATTTTGTGTTATGAAGATTTTGTGAACTCGATGAATTGTTATTTTTAAAAAACAAAAGGCATATAAAACTTAGTGGATTCGATAGGCTTTTATCTAGACAGAAGTACAATGCCTCTATTAATGAAGAGTAAAAAAAAACTGCGATGCAGCAAAACGCCACATCGCAGTAATTATATCACGACTTAGATTGTTGAATCTATAGACTATAGTTTTTCTAGTAAAGTTGCCATACTTACACTGTCAGCAACTTCTGCAACCAATGCATCGATGTGTACTCTTTTTTGTTGTAGCGTATCTCTGTCTCTTAGTGTTACCGTACCATCTTCCAATGAATCAAAGTCAACAGTTACACAGTATGGTGTACCGATTGCATCTTGTCTTCTGTATCTTTTTCCAATAGCATCTTTTTCGTCGTATTGACAGTTAAAATGCGATTGTAATTTGCGATATACATCACTTGCTAGATTAGTAAGCGGCTCTTTGTTTTTGAGTAAAGGAAGTATAGCTACTTTCACTGGAGCAATCGCGGCAGGAAGCTTAAGGACTATTCTTGTACTATCTTTTCCATCTGCATCTGGAACAGTTTCTTCTTGTAATGCATTCGCCATCATAGCTAGGAACATACGATCACAACCAATAGAAGTTTCTACTACATATGGTACATAGCTTTCGTTGATTTCAGGATCAAAGTACTGTAATTTCTTTCCTGATAAATTTTGGTGTTGAGTCAAATCAAAATCAGTACGACTATGTATACCTTCTAGTTCACGGAACCCAAATGGAAATTGGAATTCGATATCTGCTGCGGCATTAGCGTAATGAGCAAGTTTATCATGATCGTGGAATCTTAGTTTGCTAGCATCAGTTCCTAAGGACATATGCCACGCCAACCTTTTAGCTTTCCACTCTTCATAAAATTTCATTTCTTCTCCTGGACGAACAAAGAATTGCATTTCCATCTGTTCAAATTCTCTCATCCGGAAAATAAACTGACGTGCAACGATTTCATTACGAAATGCTTTACCAATCTGAGCTACACCAAAAGGTATCTTTTGACGAGTAGACTTTTGTACATTTAGGAAATTTACAAATATTCCTTGAGCCGTTTCTGGTCTGAGGTATAATTTAGATTCACTTCCAGAAATGTTTCCTAATTGTGTAGAAAACATCAAGTTGAATTGTCTTACATCAGTCCAATTACGCGAACCACTTTCAGGACAAGCGATCTCTAGCTCTTCGATAAGCGCTTTCATACCTTCCATATCTTCAGCAGTAAGCAGTGCACCCATACGACCCATGATATCATCCATTTTAGTCTGGCGATCTATGATACGCTGATTAGTAGCTCTAAATTGTGCCTCATCGAAGTCGTCACCAAATTTCTTACGAGCTTTAGCTACATCCTTCATGATCTTGATATCGATCTTCTCTACATATCCTTCTACCAGTTGATCTGCTCGATATCTCTTTTTACTGTCCTTGTTATCGATTAATGGATCATTGAAAGCATCTACGTGACCACTCGCTTTCCAAGTGCTAGGATGCATAAATATTGCAGTATCTATACCTACAATATTTTGATTGAGGCGAACCATACTATCCCACCAGTATTTCTTGATGTTATTTTTGAGCTCTACTCCCATTGGACCATAATCATAGACAGCACTGAGGCCGTCATATATTTCACTCGATTGGAATATGAATCCGTATTCTTTACTATGCGATATTAGTTGCTTGAAGTCCATGTTATTTGCTTTCTTTTTAAGAAGGGGCAAATGTAAGACTTTGCATCATGATCTCCTAAAAGGTGGCAATTAGCCTTTTCTATAATTTTTGGTGACTATGTGGCTATTTCTAAAATTACCTTATTAAAAAAGGATAGAATAGACCAATGTGAATCTTGTAAACAAAAAAAAGAGACCCACTTTATGGATCTCTTTCTTTTTATACTCTTGTTTTAATAGGTATTGTAGACGTATATTTATTTGATTTCGTACTTATCATAACATCCATCCATGGTTTTAGCCAGCTTTCGGTCCTTATCAGTGATCACGTTGCCATCATCATGAGTTGTCAATTCGACTTTCACCGTATTGTATACATTAAGCCATTCAGGATGATGATTCTGCTTTTCTATATGATATGAGCATTCCGTCATCCAAGCCATAGCCTGTACGAAGTCCTTAAATTTATATTCTCTTTTAAGTTTATTATTATCTTCTCTCCAGCTCATAGTTGGAAATGTTATTTATGGTGTTGATAATCAGTATGTTAGTCATCTGTCTTGTGCCTGTTGTTCCAGTGACTCATACTTATTTGAAAGACCAGTCATATTTGCCTATGTCTTCTAGACAGGCTACGAGTAGATCTATAGTATCACTGATATCACTCTTGCTCGCCATCTCGATTGACTGATGAAGATATCTTAGAGGAATAGAAATCGCACCTGCAATACATCCACCTTTGCTATAGCGCTGTAACCCAGCGGTATCAGTACCACCAGCAGGCAATAGTTCCATTTGGTGCTTTACTTGATGCTTGGCGGCGGTCTGTCTCATAAACTCTACCATACGATAATCACAAATAGTCGCACCATCCATAATCTTAATAGCTGTTCCTGCATGTAATGATGACACTCTCTCATGTGCAGCAGCGCCAGGTAGATCGTAAGCCATAGTAACATCTAGGGCAATACCGAAGTCAGGATTAATTCCAGAAGCAGCTGTAGTAGCGCCTCGTAGTCCTACCTCTTCTTGCACTGTAAATACAGCGTAAATATCGTACGGTACTTCTTTGTTCTTCAATGCCTTCATGGCTTCGATCTGAACGAATACTGAGATTCGGTTGTCAAGAGATTTCGAATTAACACAATCTCCCATTTCGATCAGTTCGCGCTCTCTGGTAATCGGATCACCTACACGCACAAGTTGTTTCACTTTATCTGCGGTTAACCCAGTATCAATAAAGTATTCGTTGCTCTTCACTACTTTATTCCTTTCTTCTGGAGTCATGACATGTATAGGCTTAGTACCCATTACACCGATGATATCTTCACGTCCATGTATAATCACTCGCTGTGCAGTAAGTGTTTTAGGATCAAATCCTCCCAACGTATGGAACCTTATAAATCCATCATCATCTACATGTGTAACCATAAAGCCAATCTCATCCATATGGGAAGCCAACATTACCTTCTTATCTGAAGATTTTCCTTTTTTTATGGCGATCACATTACCTAGTGCATCAGTCTTTACTTCATCTGCCACTCCATCCATTTGTTCTATGACGAAAGCCCTTACCTTTTGCTCAAATCCTGGAGCGCCAGGCAGCTTGCTAATAGTACTTAGTAGATTTACATCTATCATTTTTTATATATTTTATGAGACTTGCAATCTCTGTTTCTTACCTTGATTTAAGAGTGTGTCATTAAAGTCAACTGTTGTATTGTAGAGTATTAATCTGACATCACCCTATTCTGCCCAAATATAAACATTTATAGAATCGAACGGAAAGATGAACGAGGAGAAGATGATGCTATTCCTGTTGGTAGTTTATGATAAGTAGGTTCTTTGTTCGATTGTATTTGTTTTCGATGACGGATACTATCTTATGTGAGTCATCTTGTAGCTGGAATCATACGTATGATAAGAATGCTATATATAAAGTAAGCTTTGTACTATCTTGCCGTCGATATAAATACAATAGATGTCTATCATTAAGAAACTTGCTGGTGAAACTTTGATCTATGGAATGGCGTCCATATTTCCTAGGATGCTTAATATCTTGATGACTTTGGTCTATCTTACATATAGATTTAAGGATACCGAAGATTATGGGTCGTATAATGAGATGTATGCTTATGTGACGATTTTCCTCACCATATTGGTATATAGATTGGATACCGCCTACTTTCGATATGGTAGTAGGGCAGAAGATAAAGCCAATGTATTTAGTACGGCATTGATTCCTGTTATAGTATCTGCAGTGGTAGTGGTGGGTCTCGTATTACTTTTTAGTCAATCTATTGCAGATTGGTTGAGTTATGGAGATAAGCCGCATTATATACAATGGTTTGCGTTGATAATCGGATTTGATGCAATAGCAACTTTATTTTATGGTAAGTTTCGACTGGCTAGCCAACCTAAGAGATTCTTATTTTTCAGGGTCGCTAATGTAGTCCTGACGATAGTTTTTATTTTATTATTTCTAGAAGTGTTACCTAGGATAGCACCTGACTTAGGCCAACGAATAGGAGTTTTTTTTGGCGCGACCAAAGAGCTGGATTTTGTCTTTTTAGCTAATCTTTTGGCTAGTGGCTCTATACTTTTACTGCTCATTCCAGAATTTGTTAGAGTAAAATGGTCGCTAGATTTTAGTCTCTTAAAGAAGATGCTATTCTATTCTTTTCCGTTGATTATAGTAGGTCTAGCCGGTAATATCAATCAAGCATTTGCAGTACCATTACAGAAGTACTTCTTGGGAGCGGATACGGCAGCCAACCTTAGTGATGCAGGATTATATGCCGCTGCGGCGAAAATTGCTTTACTGCTTAATCTATTTACTGTGGCATTCAACTATGCTGCCGAGCCTTTCTTTTTTAATAATGCCAAAGAGGACAAAGAGAAAAAAGCGTACGGACAAGTGGCGTTGGCATTTACCATAGTATGTGTAGTAGTGATTATTGGGATAGTTACCTTCAGTGGATTAGCCCAATATCTCGTAGGTGAAAAATATCGAGCTTCGCTATTCATTGTACCGTGGCTACTGTTTGCGTACTTCTTTTTAGGATTGTATTACAATGTGGCGATATGGTTTAAACTCTCAGACAAGACTATTGTCGGAGCTATGATCTCAGTTCTAGGAGCACTCATTACCTTATTCGTAAGCATATACTTCTTGCCTAGAGTAGGTACGATTGCTTCGGCTTATGCGGCTGTGATGACCTATGCCTTTATGATTGTAGCAGGTTACCTTACAGGTCAGCGATATTATCCCATTAAATATCCTGTCAAAAAGATTTTGTCTTATGTAGTAGTCGCGGCTATTATGACGATCTCATTAGTAATGCTGAGAAGTGAAGTCAGTATGATAGCGTCCATGGCTGTAGGTGTGATCTACCTCATTGGATTGATCACATATGTATGGAAGCATGAGCGAAAAGAATTGTTAGGATAGAAGGATCTTAATACATTGAAGTTCTAATGTAATCCCATATATACACTCTGTTTTTGAATAATAGTACTAAGATTACGCAGACAGCGGCGAAAAGGATTCGTCTTGTATTATTACGGATCTTGGCGCTTTTCTCTCTTCTAGAGGTATATCTTCGGCGGCTACTAAATGACATGATGTATTATATTATGAATGCAAAGATAGCTTATTAAGGCAAATGTTACCTAAATAAATATATAGTAGCTTGGTGAAAATTAGGTTTTGGATTGCCTAATTAAACCAGGGCTTACTTAGAAGTCGGTATTTAATTCCCAATAGTTTTGGTCCTCGACTTCTTCTAATAGTTGAAGATAATTGGAGTATCTGAGTTCACTGATTAATCCTTCTTCCAAGGCGTCTTTTACGGCACAGTTCGGCTCCTGTCTATGCATACAGTTGCTATACTTACAGTCCACGGATAGTGCGAATAGCTCTCTGAAATTATGCGCGATATCTTTCTCTTCTAAGTGGTTAAATCCTAAAGTCTTAATCCCAGGTGTATCTATGATCTGCCCTCCAAAGCTTAAAGGATGCATCTCAGCAAATGTCGTTGTATGTTGTCCCTTACCAGAATAGTCGCTCAACTCTTGGGTGTCTATATCTAGTTCGTCATCTATAGCGTTGACTACAGTAGATTTTCCTACTCCAGACTGACCAGCGATGAGTGATACTTTATCTTTGAGTATGTTTCTGAGGTTATCTAGACCATCACCTTCGGTAGCAGAGCATAGAGCGACTTGATAGCCAATACTTTCATAGATGGCTTTCATGTAATTGTAGACCTCCATGTCTTTCTCCTCATACAGATCACTTTTGTTAAACACGATAGTGACAGGTATGTCGTATGGCTCAGTCATCAATAGAAAGCGATCGATAAACCCTTGCTTCAATAAAGGCTCTACTATAGTTACTAGGAGTACGGCTTGATCTACATTACTTGCTAGGAGATGTACAAAATGCTTTTTTCTTGGTGATTGGCGGATGACATAATTTTTACGTGGAAGTATTTTTTTGATGGTTCCCCACACTTCTTCTTCCTTACCTAGCTGAATCATTACTTGATCACCTACAGCCACTGGATTAGTGAGCTTAAGGCCATCTAAGCGAAATTTTCCAGTGACACGACATTGGTATATTTCATCTTTGGTTTTTACATGATACCAACTTCCTGTAGATTTTATGACCGTGCCCTCTATCATATAAGTGCTTCTTTCTTATTCATAGAGTGTACCGCATGTGATAGTTCAGCGACTAGCGATGGGTCGGTTTCTATAGCGTTACCTACTACGATCATATCTGCTCCAGATTGTACATTAACCAATGCTTTTTCTGGCGTTTTGATGCCGCCACCGATTATGAGTGGAATATCAATATTGCTACTTACCGCTGTGATCATAGACTCAGGTATTGGTTTTGCTGCTCCACTGCCTGCATCCATATAGATCATCTTAAGGCCTAATAGCTCTCCTGCCATCGCCGTACATACAGCTATATCATTCTTATCGCGAGGTATTGGGTTCGTATTACTCATATATGTAACCGTAGTAGCTACACCACCATCTATTAGCATATATCCTGTAGACATGATTTCTAATGGACTCTTTTTTAGAAATGGTGCAGTAATGACATGTTTACCGATAAGTAATTCAGGATTTCGACCAGAGATAAGAGAGAGAAACAATAAGGCATCTGCTTTATTACTCAATTGAAACGAGTTACCTGGAAATAGGATCTGCGGTATGTCACATCGTTCTCTGATTCCTACTAATACTTTATCTAGCATGTCATTGACGATAAGACTGCCTCCGATTAAGAAGTAGTCTACATTGGCGTCCATGGCATTCTGTAGGACTGTATCTAGCTTGCCTAATCGCATTTGATCAGGATCGATAAGGACTGCAAATTTCTTTTGCCCTTTAGATTTTGCTTCTTGTAATTGACTGTATAAGTTGGTATTCATATATGCTATTTAGCGCTTGCTACTATCAAAGGTAGTGATAAAGAAGTGATTTAATAACTCATTACATATGTCCATTTCTATTCAACTAACATCTAACCCAAATCAATCTATTATAATAGAGTGAAATACTCCATCTTTGCACCATGCAAGGTTATACTATTAAGATCCAGCAATTCGAAGGTCCATTTGATCTATTACTTTTCTTTATTGAGAGAGATGAGCTTGATATTAATAATATTCCGATATCTAAGATCACTGAAGATTTCCTTCACTATATCAAAGAGCTAGAAAAGCTGAATATAGATATAGCCAGTGAATTTATCCTTGTAGCCGCTACACTCATGCGTATCAAGGCCAAGCTACTTATCCCACGGAAAGAAGTGGATGAAGAAGGTAATGAAATAGATCCTCGAGATGAACTCACGCAAAAACTACTAGAGTACAAACAGTACAAGGAGATTATCGACGAACTGCGTGATATGGAGCAGACACAATCAACCAAACATGATCGTGGAAATGTATCCAAAGAACTGAAGCAGATAGCCAATAAAGCACTCGTAGATAGTGAGTTAGAGTCGTTTGATCTGTTTAAGCTACTGAAGACATATCAAAAAGTACTAGATAGGTTTGAAAATAGAAAAAGGGAAGTCGTACACGAGATTGTTAGTTATAATTATACAATACAAAATCAGCAAGCGCATATCGTAAAGCGAATTTCTACAGGCACCAGATCTTCTTTCTCTGCTATATTTGAAGGACTTGAAAATAGAGTGCACGCAATCGTTACATTCTTAGCATTGTTAGAATTACTCAATTTGCAAAGGGTAGTCATTACACAAGGAGAAGGCTTTAATAATTTTTGGGTCGATCCATATACTCCTACCGATAGCTCGGATGAGGAAGAGTAAGGTATATTCCAACCTATGAAGTGAACGCTATTCATTAAGGTAGTAGCTAATCGCTTAATTGAGAGTATTGAGTATTTGCTACTTGAGTCCTCCATGTAATTCCTATCAAAGAATCAGCCCATCATAAAATGGTCATTTCGTATTCAAAAGAGTGACAGTTAATGTAACTGGACATACGTTGATTTTGTACCCATCAATATACCATGCACTCAAGTTTTAATACATCTACCACTTAGTAAGTTTTTTCGATAAGCAAGTGGAAACCCTGAGCAGATGCAATCATCTACTATCTCGTATGTTAGTCTTGGAAATCAAGCTTTTCATTCATTTGCACAAGGGTATACCCTAAGTCGATTGCGGCAAAATATCGTTCAAAATGTGAAGATTATTCTCATTATTGGCGATTCGTATATAAATGTATTGTAATACATGAAAAAAAAACGCTGATCATAGATATATAATCCCTTATATGTTACCTAGTGGATACTAAGCTATTAATATATTGTAAAATATAACACTAATATTGTAAGTGGTTGATTTTCAATATTTTGCGTTGGTATTGTTTTAATTTTAATATCAAATAATAGTTCAAAAAAAGGCAGTTTAGACTAAACTAGGTGACCTTTATTTACTTATATTTGATCCGTTGTAAATTTTCCCATACTACACTAACCAACCTATGGAACAAAGAACAAAACAGGATAGTACTATACTCGATCTTGTTTCGCAATTTGAATCATTGTCAGAAATTGGCAACTTGGAGCATCTTAATGAAAAAACGATTTACCAATTAGTTTTCCATTACGAAAGAGAATCCATGTATGAGCAGGCACTTGATATCGTCGAGATTGCCCTCAGTCGCTATGAATACAGGTCTGAATTTTATATCATCAAAGCTAGAATTTTGTTGGAGCTAGGAATACTTGATCAATGTATCAAGTCTCTAGATCACGCACAGTCTATCGCACCTTACGAAACAGAAGTTACGCTCCTAAGAGCAAAAGTTCTCTGTCAACTTGGAAGCTGCGAAGATGGTTTAGCAATATTGGAGCCACTCAAAGACGTAGTGAGCAATGATGACCTGATGAAGATATACCTTGTCGAGGCACATATCTATGACATGATGGATGACTGTACTACAGTTGTCGAAAAACTGCGAATCGTATTGTATAACGATCCCCTACAAGACGAAGCATTAAGTATGCTTTGGAACGCTCTAGATATGTTTAGAGCATATGATACAAGTATTCAGATTACAGAAGAACTATTAGATCTCAATCCTTATAATTACATGGCCTGGTATATTCTTGGTCAGTCTTATGCTGCTAACTCAGAGTATGAGAAAGCAGTAGCAGCTATGGAATATTCATTTATTATCAATAGTGATTATAAAAATGGATATCTCGAGTGTGCTGATCTATGCATGAACATGTGCAGATACGCTGAAGCGTTAAGTATCTATAAGGAATATAGTCACCAGTTTGGCGCTGATGCTGAAGTAATGCTTCTTATGGCACAATGTCAAACTAAGCTTGGTGATTACACTTCGGCTAAGTTGAACCTACTTAAAGCCGTTAAGAAAGAAAAATCTAACGATTATATTTATTTTCTTCTAGGACAGTGTTATAGTAAAGATGGCAACTGGTATAAAGCGATAGCTACTTACCATAAAGCAATAGATATCGATGACACTATAGAGGATTACTATCTCGCGTTAGCAAAAGCTTTCGTTGAAGTAGAAGATTATAATAAAGCAACTATCAACTTTCAGATAGCTACTGACTTAGATCCTTGTAATAATATCATTTGGTCTGAGTATGTAACTTTCCTTATTAAGCTAGGCTTATACGAAGAGTCCGATAGATTGTTAGAAGAGGCATTTACTTGTGCTTACGGTGGCGATATGTTATACTGCCATGCGATTACTTCATTCTTTCTTAGAAATAAGAAAAAAGGCCTCAGGCTTTTAGAAGAAGCACTTTTAGAAGATTTTGGAAATCATAAGCTCATCTTCAAATTAGCTCCAGAGTTGGAAGTTGAAAGAGATATCGTAGCAATGATTAGATACTTTCAAGGTGAGATAGCTTATCAGGAAGTATAAGGTTTACCAGATAGAAAATCAAAACGAATAATTGGTCTTTTACTAGACTTGAAAATATAAAAGCAATCCACTATTGGGTTGCTTTTTTTCGTTATATCTAATTTGTATTTATAATAAGATCAAATTACGATTGGAGATTTTTACTAATGCAGAATTGGTATAATTGGTTTTGTTGTTTTTCATTTATACATTGAGTTATGAAGTCATACAATACAATTTTTACGGTAGCGTTTTTTCTAATATTAGCGCAGGTAGTGGTTGCCCAAAAATTTATTCAGTTAGAACTGCCTGGCGATCCAATAGCTAGCAAGTATTTTGAGGGTAGCAGTATAGCATACAAGCTAAAGGACTATCCTGATGAGTACTTTCATAAAGTAATTAAGCAAATCAATATCGAGAACGAACTTTTGGTTTTTGATGATGGATTTATAGAGGTCGCGGATATCACACATATCAGAAGATTCCGCCCATGGGCAAAAGCTTTAGGGTATTCGCTAAGTACATTTGGTGCAGTATGGATTACCTATGGAGGTTTAGCGCATGTATTTGCAGATGATGATGGATTTGGTAATGAGGGCACTCGATTTGGCTGGGATACAGCTATTATCGGAGGTACAGCTATACTTACAGGTTGGATTATGCGCAAGTGGCTCTACAAGAAAGATTATAAGTTAGGTAAGTACGCAAGTCTCCGGATGTTAGATATTACTATGCCTACATCAGAGGAGATATATGGTCCCAAAGGATAACTATCCCTAATTACTTGATCACTAGACCAATAGTCTTAAGAATGAGTCTTAATTAAATTAATGTGCGTTTGATCTAATTCTTATAGTATATACTTCACGCCTATATTGAGGCTTAGATTGTTGATGAGATCATTGTTGGGGCCGATACCATTAGAAAACGAATGAACACTATACTCAGGTCTCAACACGAATGTAGTACTCTCCGTAAGTTGCTTGTGTAGTCCTAAGCTAATATCTGTAGTCAAATAGATATTTTCTTTTAGAGATCCTCTTTCAAATATTCCATCATGAAGTGGCTTATCATCTAAGTCAGAAAAAGGTAGCCTGCCATCCCTAGAGGAAATGTATTTACCATCTCTTATAGTTCGTGTCTCTATGCGATAATCAGAATTAACGACTACGTTAGCACTTGCTCCTATACCTAGGTCTAATGCCCAGCGATCAGTCTCTAATAGCATGTATTTCAATCCAGCAGACAAGGATAAAATGTTAAACTCAATATGATCCAATGAAGTTTCATATAATGTAAGCGTAGGGTTACCTGTGAGCTCTTCTATGATACGAGGTTCGTATCCTCTATGAGAGTAACCAAGACCTACAGCAAATTCTTTCTTATCTTTCTTGAACCCAAATTCTATACCTGCAGAAAATCCAATGCCATATGTTCTAAACCCTTCAGTATCGTAGACATCGTCAAATGGACTATTCACTAAGTTGTTGTCTAGCCCTGCATATAAAAGTAATGACGTTGAAGTATTATTGCGAGGATACACGATGTATGGTGTATATCTAGCAGCTTTATCCAGCGGTACTCGTATGATAGGTTCCTGATTAGTAATATTTTCTAATCGAAGGGTAGTTATAGATTCTGTGCTAATCACCTTGAGGTTTTTACCTGTGTCACCTATTGTTGATGTAAGTGCTGGCACTAAGGGCTGTACTTCATATGCAGTTTGAGAAGCATCGATCTTATCATCTGCGGTACTTCTATATTGTACTCTTCTTACGATATCTCTGGATACTGCTACTTTATTGTTGCTAGCAGTATGGCTATTGTCTTTTACTAATGCAGTCGTACGAGTCTTATCTCTTTTGTTCTCTCGATCATTGGAAATATCTGTAGATTCGGTCTGAGTTTGGCTAGTAAGATCTTTATTATTAATGATCTCTAAGTCATTTACTTTTGATGCATCATTTGCTTTCGCATATATAATAGGTTTCTCTACTTGGAATGTAGTAGGGAGATATTTATAAAAGTTATTGACAGAGAGTATTAGTATAAATAGTAAACTAAGTTCTAATATTTTGAATCCAACTATTCTTCTGTTTCTAAGTTTCTGGAATTCTAGAGAGTTATGTAAGAGTTCCCAATGATCTTGTCTATAAGGAGCACGCATATTATTCATCTCCATAGAGACCTTGTCATCGAGCATTTGATCGGTAAGCTGATCTTCGTCGAGCATATGTTCAAATGTAGACCAGTCGCTAGGATTGCTAGCAGCGGTCATGCCAGCTAGTTTTTGTTTGATAGCATCGTCAAATTTACCTTCAGAGCTGTTACTTGATAGTCGTGTATTATCGAGCTTTTGCTCAAATGCAGACCAGTCGCTTTTGCTAGCATCTGTCATATCAGTAAGCTTTCGCTTCAGTATGTCGTCAAATTGTTTGTCTATCATAGTCTCTTCGACAGTATTATCGCTCTTAGTTTTGTTCGTGCTTTTACGAGGTTAGATCTAGAAGTACTTTCGGTTATTCCAAGTTGCTCTGCCACCTCTCTGTGCGAGTATCCCTCTATCACATAAAGGTTAAACACAGATCTGTATGCAAAAGTTAGCTGTTGGAGACATTCTAATATCTCTTGTGCTGACATTTGGCTCACTACATCTGGTGTATTGCTACTTAGACCATAAGCTGTCTCTAGGTCTTCTGTCCTCTTTCTGCTCCTCTTACGATAATAGTCGATTGCCGTATTGATCATGATTCTTCTGATCCAGGCGGATAGTGATGTTCCGGCTTTGTATTTCGATATATGTCTGAATACTTTAATGAAACCCTCGTGTAAAATGTCAAGAGAATCTTCACTGTTATTAGAGTATCGCTTACATACAGGTACCATAATAGGGTAGTGGTCTTCGTATAGCTTTTGTTGCGCCCACTTTTCCTTGCGGATGCACGCAGCTATGAAGTCCTGCTCATTATGTTGTATGTCTATTACAAAATCCATCACTTAAATATATCTCAATCGGGTCAACTTTCATAAGATTGTCTCTTGTATTAACGATATTTTAGTCTTTTAGCTGCTTTTCTTAACAGTTTTATTTTGTTGTACTTAATTGAGTGAAGTCATAATTTGATTTAGTGCATCCCAAGTATTAGATATATCTTTGCATCACATTATTTATCATTGCTTTACATATAGCGTTTATTATCATGAGAATTATTTTGCTTTTTCTTTCATTCTTATTTGTCCAATCTAATACTACAGCCCAGCTGACTAATAGTACGGAGAGTAAAGAGGTGGAAGCACTTAATAATTATGTGTTCTTTGCTAATGAATGTACACATGGTATGTTGATCGTTCATGGTCTACTCTATAGATTTAATCAGGATCTTAATAAGGAGATTGATATGGATTCGTACCAAGTCAATTTTTATTCTAATAAGGATCTACCTACAGATATATTCGCTGATACCTGGTTTTATGATATAGCGCCATATGACTGGCATAAAAAAGCAAAATTATCAAGTAGTGTATTGCCGGCCGCTAGTGCTCGCGAACTTAATTTACTATCTGATCAACTTAAAGCGATCGTAGTAGATATCAATGCCTTAAGATTTAGCCTCGAAAAGCTAGTCTCTGCGGATATGAATAATCAAGATAACGTCTTAGCCGTATATCAAGAGTTAGAGCGAGCGACCACATTATTCGCTGATTTTCATACGCAGCAGCAGAAACTCAGAATCGGTTTAGATAAATCGTACAACATATTGAAGCCAAATTTGGATGTAGAGTTTCCAGAGTTGATAAATATAATGGATAACTCATATCGTGTGTCACTAGCGATTATGAATACACTACATGCAAAGACCGATGAAGGGTTAAACGAAAAAATAGAGAAACTTAATGCCGCTCAGGGAAATTTGAAAAATACTTCTCTAGAAAGCTATAACAGTACAAGACTACTAAGTGGTGAAGTACAAGGACATTATAAAAATCTACAAACGCAGCTGGTAAAGTTTGCTGAAGGGACTAATAATTTTTACTTCACGGCAGATGTGCCTGCAGAATATAAGATGTATGGCAAGTACTATTATTACTATAATAAAGACCTGATAAGTAAGTTCAATAGGTTTGGTATCGGAATAGTATTTGAAATCAATAGCATACTAGACTATCTGAAATCTGACCAACTTAGATATATGGAATTACCTCACTTCTATCAAGTAGTCTACCCTAAGAAAATAGAGAATATAGATCACCTATCCTCGACCGCAGGTACGTTGACGATATTGCCTACTAAGCTTAAGGATAGAGAAGTAACTGTAGCGAATAAGAGTATCAAAGTAGACAGTAACAAAGTATCATTCAAACTCTACGATCACATGATAGAGGATGGAGATGTAGTTAGTATTAATTTTAATGGTGATTGGGTACTAGAAAATCATGAAATTACGGCTAAACCATACGAGCTAAAAGTTCAACTTAATCCAGAAGGAAAGAACTATATAATCCTACATGCAGAGAATGTTGGAAGACGCCCTCCTAATACTATGGCGGTGTCATATAGGTATAATGGTAAGAAGAAACAAATCATTATGAAAGCCGACTTGAATACAAGTGAGATGATTGAAATTATACAAATGCCTAAGTAGTTTCTCTCCGGCAGAAAAAATCTAAGTGAATTACTTTTATGTTTGGATGGATTAGTTAGCCTTTCTCTATCTAATTAAAGTAACATCACTAGCCTTCTTGATTTCTTGTTCCAAACTGTAGATTGGTTTCAACTATTGTGGCGAAGATCATAAAAATGACCTGCTTCCAAAGTGCGCAAGATAAAGTAGACTTTCGAATTACTCTCTTTTATTGGAAAGGTAGTCCAAATAGGAATTTTTTGAAGGGTTGCATCGACTACCTTGTTAGGTGAATTATTTTTTAGAAAGTATAGATAGCCCAATGTTTTATTATTCAGTAATATACGCTCTCCTTAAAATATAAAACGCCATCTCACAAATGCAAGATGACGTTTTATATTCTTATTAGCGGTCAATTAATACTAGTTCTGACTACTCTCAAGTTTTTGCTCAATAGCGGCAAATGAATCTTCAAGTTTAATCATGTCTTTCATGATAGATAGTGCTTCTTCTAAATAGAAATCTTTCTTCATACCATCTAACCAATCTTGGTTACGCGCTTGCTTAGACTCATCAAAGTTGATGTTGTCCATATCCACTTCTAGATTGGAGATTTTTAAGCTAGCTATATCCGTATCATAAAGATCTTTAAATTGCTCTGAGTCTGCCTCTCTCTGGTCCATTTCTGCTATAAATTTATCTAGGTTGAGAGAGTATGTGGCATTGTCTCTATACTGCTTTATTCTTTTAGCATTTGCTAGTACGCGAGCAAACTTATTGTTTGTTTCTATTCTCTTTTTACTTGCTTCAGCTACTTCGTCAATATGATCAAGTAGAGCTACTTCTTGGCTATATTCTACAGGATCTATTTCTGTCCACTCCATAGCGTGATCGTATTCCTTTTCGCCTACTTTCATAAACTGATAATTGTCAGGTAATACGATGTCTGGAGTTACACCGATCAATTGGGTAGACCCTCCATTTACTCTAAAGAATTTTTGAGTTGTCATTTTTAAACTTCCCAAAGGCTTAAACTCGTCGGCGCCTTTGAATGCTCTATCTAGATCGTAAAATCTCTGTACGGTACCTTTGCCATATGTAGATGTACTACCTACGATTACCGCTCTTTTATAATCTTGCATAGCCGCTGCTATAATTTCTGATGCTGATGCACTGTATTTATTTACTAAGATCATTAATGGTCCATCATAAAGTACGTCAGGATTTTTGTCTAAGTGTACATATGGAGCTTTATCTCTAGGTTTTACTTGTACGATAGGTCCTTCTTCTATGAAGAGTCCAGACATCTCTACTACATCGTTAAGAGAGCCCCCAGTATTATTTCTTAGGTCAAGTATGATTCCGTTTACATTTACGGCTTTCAGTTTTTCTATTTCTGTAGCTACATCTTTAGCACAGCTATTGCCACCTTCTTTTTCAAAACTTGAGTAGAACTTAGGTAGTTTGATGTATCCAATATTTTCTATAGATCCTACTTTATCAATGATCAACGATTTCGCTAAAGTTTCTTCTGTAATTACTTCATCTCTTTCTATAGGAAGTAATATTTCTGATCCATCTTTTTTGCGTAGTGTAAGTGTAATTACTGTTCCCTTTTTTCCTCTGATTTTAGAAACTACATCATCGAGTCTCATGCCATTTAGATTAAGTACTTCATCTTCTCCCTCTTGCTGAATAGCAATAATTAGATCATCCGCTTCCGCTTTTTTAGTCTTCCAAATGGGGCCGCCAGGCACTATACTAACGATCTTAATGAAATCATCATCCGCTTGTAGTCTCGCACCGATACCTTCAAGTTTACCTCCCATGTTGATATTAAAATCATCTCTTTTCTTAGGATTGAAGTAAGTGGTATGAGGATCACTTTGATGTGTAACTGCGTTCAAGTATTGCTCAAATCTATCAGACCTTCTTTGCTGATTTAATCTTTTGAAAAATTTCTCATAATTTTCAATATGGTCTTCGATCGCCTCTTCGATCATTTCCTCTCGCGTCTTCTCTATATACGGCTCTTTGGTTTCTTCCTTAGCATCAGCAGTTTTTGGTTCTGACATCGCTTTGAGTTTTTTCTCCTGCTTGTCTATTTTAGTCTCTACTTTGCTGATGAGATCATAAGTGATCAGTTGCTCCCAGTATTTCTTTAAGGCTTTTTCATTTTTGGGCCTATCTCTATTTTCATAATCAAGATCTATTTCGTCGTTGCTATTTAGATCTAATTTTCTCACATCTATTGAAGCATATATTTCCTGACCTCGTTGAATTCCATTTTCGATTAGATCATTACTCTTCTCAAACATCTCAAAAGTCTTGATTTTGATCTGATCATCAATCTTATCTCTATATTGAGCCAGACCATCTACTTCTTCTTGTGTGAGGAATCTCTTTCTAGAATCTAATGATTCGATGTACTCATCGAATATGATAGCACTTGTTTCATCATTGAGTAGCTCAGGATTGTAATGCACTTGATCCATAAATTTCATTACGCCAGTAAGTATCATAGCTTCTCTCTCCTGATAGTTGAAAGGATTGACAAAAGCTAAGAATGCAACTACTGAAGCTAAAGCTGCTAAAATCGCCGAGTTCTTCATATTAGATATATTTTATAAGTGTTGTTGTCTGATAATAAGCACAAATGATACCGTTTTGGTGTATTTCTGCTTTTAAATATACTTTATTAAACAGATAATTGCTGCAAGTAAGCTTACAGTTAATACTGTTTAACTTTCTTATAACGATAAGATGTAATCAAGCTGTGAGAACAAATTGGCACCTTGGAGCAAAAGTGGATAATTTATTTTCAGCGTGAGGTAACCTTATTTGTTCTTTATACTGTTAAATATTAAATGGGTTTAGTGAAACGGTATTTTTATAAATGAGGTACTCAATTCTTCACGCTAATTAGATCTGTGTAGGCATAAGTAATTGATAATGCATGGCTTATAACTTTTGTGTAGGAATACTCTAAGCAATACAAAAGCGTCTATGAAATGGCGTCATGTGATTTTGGAGTAAGTTTAAAAAGTACCCTTTATATTGAAGTCTTATAGAAGATCTTTGAGAGGTTAAAATATTGGAGATAAATTTCTTGTATATAATTGACCTACCTTAAAAATTATTCTATATTTGCGATCCAAAATGACTGGACGGTTGGCCGAGCGGCTAGGCTCAGGTCTGCAAAACCTGCTACAGCGGTTCAAATCCGCTACCGTCCTCAACTATTTTACAAACCTCATTCGCTATGCGAGTGAGGTTTTGTTTTTTATCTCGATGTATAATAAATCGTCATTTCATTTGTTCAAATAGCTATTTCCTGTTCTTTTGGATGGTTTTACAGTAATTATCAAAGGTAGAGAGGCTAAATAGAAGTATCCTAGGCATATAGTATGAACGGAGAAGCAGTTCCTAGAAGTTTATTCGCTATCAATCATATAACTTTCTCCTATCTATCCTCTACCCAATGTGAGGTATTTTACTCATCTTTGCTAGTCTATGAATAATGCTCCTGATTTCTCGTATTTAGACCAATTAAATGATGTACAGCGAATGGCTGTAAGCACCATGGATGGTCCTGTAATGGTGATTGCTGGTCCTGGCTCTGGTAAGACTCGTGTACTCACTTATCGTATTGCACATATACTCAATAATGGCGTGCCACCATGGCAGATCTTAGCCTTGACTTTTACTAATAAGTCGGCTAAGGAGATGAAAGAACGGATCGAAAAGATTGTAGGTAGTGGAGCCAATAGAGTATGGGCAGGTACTTTTCACTCAATATTCGCTAGGATACTAAGAGTAGAAGCTCACCGCATCGGATATCCTAATGATTTTACGATATATGATACTGATGATAGTAAGAGTGTAATCAAAGAGATTATTAAAACTCTTAAGCTAGATCCTAAAGTATATAATGTAGGAGCTATCAGATCGAGGATATCATCAGCTAAGAGTAATCTTATCACCCCTAAAGCATACGTGGTCAATGAAGACCTCATGACTGCGGATAAGATGAATCGTAGACCGATGACACATCTGATCTATGAGAAGTATACTAATAAGTGTCTCAAGGCTGGAGCGATGGACTTTGATGATCTACTGCTTCAGATGTTTAAGTTGTTGTATCAAAATCCGGATAATATACGTACGAAGTATCAGCGTCAATTTCAATATTTGATGGTGGATGAGTTTCAGGATACTAACTTTTTGCAATATGAAATACTTAAGCTGCTTTGTGTATATGAAGGTAGTCCTCAGAATGTGTGTATAGTAGGAGATGATGCCCAAAGTATCTATAGCTTCCGTGGAGCTACAATAGAAAATATTTTAATGTTTGAGCAAGATTTCCCAACATTAAAGACTTATAAGCTTGAGCAAAATTATAGATCTACAGATCATATCGTAGCAGCTGCAAATGAAGTAATCAATTACAATAAAAATCAAATCCAGAAAAAAATCTGGACTGATAATATTGGTGGTCATAAAATCAAATTGATCAAAGCAGTCACTGAAACAGATGAAGGTAAACGAATAGCGGATACGATAGTAGAGCAGAAAAATAGATTTGGATTAGCCAATAGAGAAATCGCAATACTATATAGAACTAATTCACAATCTAGAGTATTTGAGGAATGTTTTAGAAGAGCCAATATAGCATATAGAATATATGGCGGATTATCATTCTACTCACGTAAGGAAATCAAAGATCTGATAGCCTACCTAAGACTTACTGTCAATCCAAAAGATAATGAAGCGCTTAAGCGTGTGATCAATTTCCCTAGAAGAGGTATTGGAAAGACAACCATAGATAACCTTATAGAATTGTCTAATGATAATGATATGAGTATTATGGAAGTATTGACTCAAGTGGATTTTAATGCAAGGTCAAAAAAATCGATAGGAGCTTTTGTACAGATTATAAGGAAATGTGCGCATAAGACGGCAGAGCTTAATGCTTATGATGCAGCATTATATATCGCGCGTACTTCCGGCTTAATCGAACACCTCAAAGCAGATACTACGATTGAGGGAATGAGTAGGTTAGAAAACGTCAATGCCTTATTAGATGGTATTAAAGATTTCGTAGAAGATGATACTTTAGAAGAAGGTGAAGATGCAGAAGTGCAGGACAGATCTATAGCAGGATATCTTCAAAATATTTCTCTCATGACTGATGCAGATCAAGATGATGGTGAGCAAGATACGGTTACCTTGATGTCAGTACACGCTGCGAAGGGACTTGAGTACAAATCTGTTTTCGTAGTGGGATTAGAAGAAAACTTATTCCCATCGTATATGTCGATGTCATCACCGGAGCAGATCGATGAAGAGCGTAGATTGTTTTATGTTGCGATCACACGAGCGGAAGCGCATTTGACTTTGAGTTATGCTAATAGTAGATATCAATATGGTCAGATGAGATTCAATGATGCAAGTCGATTCCTCGAAGAAGTGCCTGAGACTAGTATCGATGCGATATCAAGTATCAAAAGAAATGCAGGCGGATTTTCAGATAGTGGAAGTGAAGGCGGCTTAGGAACACCTAAGAAATTGATGGGTAATTTTAAAAAATTATCAGCACCAAAATCACTCGCAGTAGATCCTAAAACTTTCAAACCAAGTCCATCTGAAACTATCAAAGAAGGAATGAAAGTGTTACATATGAAATTCGGTGAAGGAATCGTGAAAAGTGTCGATGATAGGTTTGTAGCAACTATAGTCTTTGGGCAGTTGTCTGATAATGCAGAGAAGAGAATCATGTTGCAATTTGCTAAGTTGCAGATATTGGACTAGTTTTTCAGACGGCTAAGCGCGTAACGCGGTTAAGAGATTGGTAAGCTGAAAAATATTTTGAGCTTACCAATCTCTACGAACTTAGGAGTCTCAATATTCTATTCAACCAATATCTTTTTAGTCAACTCTTGTCCTTTACTATTTACAAGGTGTAGAAAATACATTCCGGTATTGATGTCTACCAACTCCATACTAGAGACATCAACTTTCTCTAACACCAACTGTCCTTGAAGGTTATAAATTTTCGCATTAGTAATGGAATTCTCTGCGTCGATATATATATGATTGATTACTGGATTAGGATAGATTGTAATTTCTAAATCTGGTATTTCTTCTACTGCTGTTACCCAACAGCCTTCAAAATTACTGACACCTTCGTATTGAGTTTGTCCAAATTCTGAATAGCACAATATTTGCGTATTGAATTCCAACTGGCATGAAGATACTGTACCAGCCAATGGGTAGCTAATATTGCCTATTCCTTTTACCCATGAAATAGTGTTGTTTAATTCGCAATTGAGTTTGATTCTTTTTCTAAGTGAGCCATCAATTAATTCTAATGAATCTATATCAGTGACGGTTAGAGTAGTGCCAGGGTCATCCACCGATTGCTTAGATAAGAATGTATCCCCTATATTAAGTCCGAAATCATGAATTAGAATTTCAGAATTGTTTGCAACATTATAGATATATATTTTTTCTTCCTCTTCTCTAAATGCTTGTGTTTCATCCAGAATCCAGTTTGCACTACCTGGATCATCTATTGATTCCAAATGATAATATTCCAAACCATTATAGATTTTTTCAGGATAGTCGAATCTTACCTTTGCGGTTTTCAAATCTGAATTGAATTGCGAGGATGTCAATATATGCCATTCACTTGCAGAATTAACTAGATTGTTTACTTCAGTATCATAATCATACCAACAGCCTTCTACATTACTAATGTCCTCATATAGTGTTTCTCCATTTTCAGAATAACATAATAAACTTCCAGGAACGTCAAAGAAGCATGAATAGATGGTGCTTAGCAATGGATAGTCAATATTTCCAATGCCTTCGACCCATTGAATTTCAAAATCTCCAGATTCACAATTTAGGAGTATTCTTTTTCTATCGCTTTCATCAGCGAGTTGAACTGTATCGACAGTAGTTACTATCAATTCTATACCAGGGTCAGATATATATTGTTTACTAATGAAAATATCCCCTACAGATAGCCCAAAGTCATGAATTAGCACTTCAGTACTATCGGTGATATTATACAAATAGACTTTTTCATCTTCTTCTCTATAAGCGTAATTATCATTTAATAACCAGTCTGATCCATTCTCTTCACTGGAGCGTTCCGTTTGAAAGTAGATCTTACCATTGAGGAATTGAGGGCTAGCTCTAAATCTATGTTTTGTTGTTGATTGATTACCGTCGAATTGAGAAGACGAAAGTATATTCCATTGACTACCAAAGGTTATAAGGTTTGGCTCAGGAGGTGAACTTTCATACCAACAGCCAAAAAAATCTTCATTTTCATAAAATAGAGGTGTATCATTTTGAGAGAAGCATATAAGCGTAGTCCCTATATCGGTAAAACAAGTATACATAGCCGAATTGAAGGCGTAGACAATACTGCCTAACCCTTCGACCCACTGTATAGTGCATGAGTTACCGCTACTCATATGTAATTGCTTTCTCATCGAACCATCTTCTAACTGGATAGAGTCAATCTCGACTACGGTCAAGTCAGGTTCTCCTATATAATCCGTACCTAATAGTACATCTCCAATCTCGAGACTAAAATCATAAAGGAGTACTTCTGTACTGTCAAAAAGATTGAGTTGGTATACCTTCTTTTCCTCTTGTCTGTATGCAGCTTGTTCATAAGAAGTCCAATCTTGACTCAATTCTTCTCCAGAATATTTCATTGTAAAATAGACTAGATTATTTACCGTTATAGAATCTTCATTAAATCTGTATTTATTGGTGGAAGCATGACCACCATTATCACTTGTTAATAGATTCCACTGATTATCAAAGTTGACAAAGTCAGTCTCAGATTGTGAAAATGTGAAAGGGATAAAAGAAGTAATTAAGGCGAGTGTAAATATTGCTTGTTTCATATCTAATTATTTATTTTCATAAAAATAAATAATTAGATAGATAGAAAAATGTCGCAATGAATTACAAAACAAACTTACGCTAACCTTCAGAGGTAAAATGGAATTGGATTTTAGGGTGGTTCTCTTGTGCCATTTTGAGCGACCAAGAAGATTCAGCTAAAAATACCAAATTGCCATCTTTATCTTTCGCGAGATCACGCATACGTTTTTTACGGAAATCTTTGAAGGCGTCTATGTCATCATATGTTATCCAACAAGCTCTGTTAAGACCTACTGGCTCGTAAGCTACTGAGGCACCGTACTCATGTTGTAATCTATATTGAATTACATCAAACTGTAATGCTCCTACAGTACCGATAATAATACGTCCAGTAGTTTCAGTTTTAAACATTTGAGCTACACCTTCATCCATCAATTGATCTAGACCTTTTTCAAGCTGTTTGGATTTCATTGGATCCATATTGTTTACAAATCGGAATTGCTCTGGAGAGAAACTTGGTATTCCCTTGAAGTGTAATTTTTCGCCCTCTGTAAGTGAATCACCAATCTTGAAATTTCCGGAATCATATAGACCTACAATATCACCCGGAAAAGCTTCTTCTACAATTGATTTTTTACTCGCCATGAAAGCAGTAGGATTCGAAAATTTTATCTTTTTGTCTTTGCGGATATGTAAGTAATTAGTATTCCGTCTGAATGTACCACTGCAGATTCTTAAGAAGGCAATACGGTCTCTATGCTTAGGATCCATATTGGCATGAATCTTAAATATGAAACCAGAAAATTTAGCTTCATTAGGAAGTACTTCTCTCTCTTCTGTAATTCGTGGAAGTGGAGTAGGGGCAATCTCAACGAAACAATCCAACAACTCTTTTACACCAAAGTTATTAATAGCACTACCAAAAAATACTGGTGATACATCACCATTGAGATAGTCTTCTCTATTAAATTCTGGATATACTCCAGTCATCATTTCAGTTTCTTCTCTTAGTTCTTCGGCTAATGCTGGTCCTAATTTTTCATCAAGAATAGGATCACTCAGATCAGAGATCTTTACGATGTCGTCTTGCACCTGCTTACCATGTGGAGAGAATAAGAGTAGTTCTTCTTTATAGATATTATATACACCTTTGAATCTCTGGCCCATTCCTGCAGGCCAACTTAATGGTGTCACATTGAGTCCTAGTTTTTCTTCTATTTCATCGAGTAAATCAATACCATCTTTACCTTCTCTATCTAGCTTGTTGATAAATACGATGATTGGTGTCTTACGCATACGACATACCTCAACTAGACGCTCGGTCTGCGCCTCTACACCTTTGGCAACATCTATTACTACGATTACACTATCTACTGCGGTAAGTGTACGGAAAGTGTCTTCAGCGAAATCTTTGTGACCCGGAGTATCTAGGATATTTACTTTGCGATCTCTATAATCAAATGCCATTACGGAGGTGGCTACTGAGATACCTCTCTGACGCTCTATTTCCATGAAATCGGATGTCGCTCCCTTCTTAATTTTGTTGGACTTGACTGCTCCGGCCTCTTGTATGGCACCACCAAATAGTAGTAGTTTTTCAGTCAGAGTCGTCTTACCTGCATCTGGGTGAGATACGATTCCAAATGTTCTCCTCTTATTGATCTCTTCTTGTAATGACATATTGCTATAGATATTGGCTGCAAATGTAGTTAAATAAGATGTAAAGTACGGTTGGACTGGCTCTTCACTTGATTATACAAAAATAGGGCAACTTACCATTGTAAGTCGCCCTATAGAAGCAATCATTATTACTGTCATCAGTATCTCTACTGGCAGTATATCGGAGCAGAGCTCCTAAGTCAATCCATATTAATTAGCTAGTTTACCACATCGGTAACTTTCACTATACTTGATATTGTAGGGTTTCCTATTATCTCTAGACGCTCAAGAGTATTTTCCTTACAATTCAATGCCTTTTCTACATTTAGTTTTCCTGATCTATATAGGTCACCTTTAACAGTTGCATTGGTTACGAGATATTTACTTAGGTTTAGGTCAGTGTTATGGCTGATCTGTAGATCTAAGTTTTCACCTTTACCCATAAGGTCAATAGATTGATGTCCATCTAAGTTAAGTTGAAGGTTTTCTATGTCCATTACCCCAGTGATGTCACCATTTCCTGAACTGTATATGGATAAGTTTTCTTGGGTTAGACCTTTCAATTTGGTATAATGTACATCCTCCAGATTTAGTTGATCTAGCTGAGAGACGTATACATAGACCTTAAGTTTTTTACTGTTGTATCTGTTATTCTTATTCTTAATATTTACACTTCCGTTGATTGTACTATATTCTACATTGTCTACAAGGTCTTGATCACCTATTATACTGATCGCAGCTTCTTCGGCTTTTACTAGATCTATATCAAAATCACCTTCTATAAACAAACTGCTAATTTGATCCACAGGAATTTTTAATTCGAAATTGGCCTTCTTATTATATTCATCAGAAAAGAGACCCTTACTTCCCATTTCCCAGCTGTATTGAGATTCGTCATGCGGTCTAGATTGACTGTTGTCAAACGAAGATCCGTACATCAAGTGCTCCGTAGTGCCATCAAAGGTTACTTTTTTTCCTATTGGTATAGCCATCGTATAAGTAAGTCCTTGGCCTCTATAGTTTTCTCCTTTGGGTAATAAAAACTTCTCAGGTATTATGATTGTACCATCTTCTTGTATTTCAAAATCAGCCTTAACTTTTCCTGCGTTCGAGAGGGCATCTTTTTTATTCATTCCTCTGGATACTATGTCTTTAGTGATATGCACATTATGATCATTAGACGCTACTATTTCTAAATGTACGTCATCTACATATAGACCTTCGCTGGTAGGTTGCAGGTCAAAGAAATTGACAAATTGAATTTCATTGTTGTGCTCGTCCGTAACTTTTATATTCACAAGATCACTGCTGATGTTTTTACTGTAAGTATCCGAAAGGCTTCCAGATACTCGGTATTCACCAATAGTATTACTTACACTAAATGCACCGATTACTAATGATGCGACCCACATTGTACCTAGATTTCTAATCCAGTTGTTTTTCGTTTTATATCCGAAAAGCATTTTGGCGATTAGAGATAACCCAAAGAAAAGAGGAATTCCTAATGTTAAGTATAGAGATAGCCCTCCTAATGAGCTTAAAAAATAATTGTCAGGGCCAACATATTTCATGAAAGGCAGACATACAGAAATGGCTATAATAATGGTAATGAAGAGTAATCCCAAGACTAGCGCTAATGCTCCACCAGTGATTTTGAAAATCGATTTTCCTGTTTTACCTATTAGTCCAAATATGCCAGAAAAAATACTTCCAATTAAAGCAAATATCGCTGCAAATCCTCTTAGTATGAAGTTGCGTCTTTTCTTGTTGACGCTTTCTTCATTTGCATCCAGATGGCTGCTACTTTTTTTTTTAGAACTTAAGTCTTTCCCTATCTCAGTGATTCGCTTGGATAGTTCAGTGATCTCCTCTTCTACAGTCTTAGCAATGTTCGATATATTTATATTTTCTCCCCTCATGGCGAGCTTCTCACTTGACGTGCGAGCCACTGGAACTATCACCCATAAAAGTATATAGAAGACAGGTCCAATTCCTCCTGCGAAAAAAAGTGCTGCAAATCCTATTCTTACCAAAAGCGGATCACTGATACCAAAGTACGCCGCTATACCAGAACATATGCCACCTAGAACTTTGTCGTCGCCATCTCTGAATAATCTTTTGCCGCTACTTTTCTTGCGATCTTTTGATGTATAACTTTCTCTGCTTTCTTCTGTAGGCTCATAATCATCCTCAATAGCTTCTGCACCAAAATCTTCAGGCGTTCCCATGATCTTGATTACCTCATCTAGCTCTTTGTTGCTGATGATAGATGATCCCTTCATACTCTCTTGAAAGAGCTCGCCCATACGTACTTCTATATCATGGATGATCTCATCACAACTCTCAGAATCTGAGAAATGTCTACGGATCGTACTGAGGTATGTCTCTAGATGTGTATACGCATCGATATCGATGGTAAATGGCATTCCGCCTAGGTTTATATTGAGTATCTTATTCATTTGGTAGCGAGTTTTATTGTAGTGATTGAGAGGTCGTTTTTACTGTTTCGTAGATCGGTATTACTTCTCATTTTTTTAATAGCGAATTTTATTTTTTAATGAATCAAGTCTGCGCGCTATTGGACCTGCGATTTAGTGGATTGATTGACAGCTGTGGATAGCTCCTGCCAAGTATCCATCAACGCTCCGAGAAATTCTTCTCCTTGCTCTGTCAGTGTATAGTATTTTCTTGGTGGACCAGATTTAGATTCCTTCCAGCTATAGGCAAGAAGCTCTGCATTTTTGAGTCGACTGAGTAATGGATATAAAGTACCTTCTACTACTATCAACTTAGATTCTTTGAGCTTCTTTATAATATCTGATGGATATGCTTCTTGTTCGGCTATGATACTCAGTACACACAGCTCTAGTAAGCCTTTCCTCATCTGCGCTTTAGTGTTTTCTAACTTCATTTTACATCTTAGTTGTGCATGATCGTGATAGATAATGATTGATTGCTTCTATATGATCACAATACAAATATAGAATAACTTATAGTACTATGCAATACAAAGTACACTATTAATGCATGGTACTATATGGAATGATAGATTTCGACGATGAATGGCTCAAAATTATCGTCGAGTGAAAAAATAGAATATACTATGGTATATCAACTATCGATAAAACTTAGATCTGATAGGATTCAGCGACTATTCTATGTGAGCTTAAGATTGTATATAGATGATTATCTAGGATGATGATGTTATTGAGCACTCACTTTTTCTATAGCATGATACACTATTTCTGCTGTCTTTTCCCAATCAAAAGTTTTGGTCCTTTCTAATCCTTTTTGAATTAAAAACTGCTTGAGTGATTTGTCATTATCAATACGATGCATAGCTTCTACTATCTGTCTAGTATCTGTAGGGTCTACTAGTAGCGCAGCATCTCCAGCTACCTCAGGCATACTAGATATATTAGAGGTGATGACAGGGACACCCGCAGAAAATGCTTCCAGAATAGGAATGCCAAACCCCTCGAAGGTAGATATATATATAAGAGCTTCAGCACTAGCTAACATGGCTTTCGCTTCTTCTTTGATATCGTGATACATATGTATCTCATGTTTGAATGGGCTGAAATTGTAGGCCTTTTGTATTTGATCAAAATTCCATGCTGGTCTACCTACGATGACCAATTGGTGGTCGGTATTGTATTTGGCTTTGTATGATGAAAAAGCTTCTATTAATTTAACGATATTTTTTCTTGGGTGTAATGAGCCGAGGTAAAAGAAATAAGGTTTGCCTTCACTGTATTGATTTCGGATTTTTACTTTAATGGATTCTTCAACTGGAGAAAATCCCTTTGGCGAAGCGTTGTGACCTACGGTAATTTTTTCTGCTGAGATATTATATTGTTGGATGACATCCGCTTTAGTGGCTTCTGATACTGCTACGATATGATCTGCTCGTTTGTGGAATAGCGGAAAATATTTTTTATAATATCTGAGGTGATGGCCAGGTAAATGATCTGGATAGTGGATGTAGGCTAAATCGTGACTTATCATCACAGAAGGTACTTTGGATCTAAGGCTTAGATACGCATCACCACTAAAAAATACATCAATCTTGTGTTTTTTCAATGCCCTATGAACGGAATATTCAAACCATAGCTTAAATAGGATGGGCAATCGAGCTGGAACTCCAATCTGAATAGCAGTAACATTCTCAGCAAATACAAACTCTGGATCAAATGGACGGTCAAATAGAAAGATGAACTCGTGCTCAGGATGATTAGCTACGATACGACGCGTTACCTCATAGATGTATCTGGCTACACCTTCCATTCTTCCCTTTTGTAGTATACGTGCGTTGACGGCTATTCTCACTAGTTATTATTTATTGCGTCCTCAAATTTCCGATCATAACTTTCGATGATGTTGGACCAATCATAATGCATTACATGATCTGCTAACGAAGGTAATTGATTTGGCCAATCTTGTATCATTGCCTTTAGTTTTTGATAGAGATCATCGGAGTCATTGTAAAAGCATTGAGGGTTGTCTACTGGGTCTACATGCTCTGGATATGAAAGTTTATTAGGTAATAGAGGCATGACTCCTGCTGCGATAGCTTCGACGATGCTAATTCCGAAAAAATCTTGATCATTAGTGACTGGCAAGATATCTGACGATTGTACCAATTGGATATAACGATCTTTACTTTCAGCATACCCAAAGTGAATGATATGTTTTGCTAGTCGCTTTTCAGCTTCATTGAAAACTGCAGGATATTTCTTGTAAGATTCACCGCAGACGATCAGTTCAAAATTTTCGCCTGATTCACTTAATCGATAAAGACATTCAAAAAATGTTTCTGGGCATTTATCATACTCCCACCTATGGTTCCATAATACGATAGGCACTTTGTTTATTCTCTTTTGGTGTGTATAAAATGTCTTCAACTCCATGCCTATATATAGCACACTACTTTTGGCTTCGATATATTCGATGGTGTAGTGATTTCGAAAATCAGGAAATGCATACAGGAAATCAGGGATAGCCGAAATAAAGGATTGCATGTGGTATCGAGAATTAAATAGTATGCGATCCGCGGCCAACGAAGAAGTATAATTGATCCACGCATAGGTGCGATCACGATTGAGCTTGGTGTCTGGATCAGTGGCTGACCATGGGTATGTCAATTGATTTTCATGAAAGAACAACACCACAGGAATATTTCTAATCTTCTTTCTAGCCAAAGCGACAAAAGTACTGAGGTCTATCATGTCTGTAGCTATGATCAGGTCTGGTGTATAGTCCATATTCAGGAACTCAGTGGCTAATGTGATTGCTGCACCGTGCATGCGCCATTTCCAATGTCGACCTGGTAAGGTTAGGAGCTTAATGTCATGGCGAGAGTACTTTTGGAGTTGATCTTCCATCACCTTGTGACTACTTGCGTAGAATGGCTCTATAAATAGTATTTTTCTCTTTGTATTCAATGTGGAATGAGAATGTAATTTAACCGCAAAATAACGATTTGTGGGTATACGATAATATTACCTTATTGGATATGATAACTGGCTAGGTAAAGAATTATTAAACCAAAGTCCAATACAGACGTTTCAAAAGTCATTAATTTCATATCTCATAGTTCTGTCTTTATACTTTCTATGAAACCACTATATTGCGTATCAATCTAATAGAAGATCACTAGATGAAAAAAGAATCAGACGTACTTATCATAGGAGCAGGAGTAGCAGGACTTACATGTGCGATTAAATTGGCGATGCAACGCCCTGATATTTCAATAAATGTACTTACTAAGTCTAATGACCAAGAGAGTAATACCCGATATGCACAAGGTGGAGTAGCGGCCGTATGGGATCATGGTATAGATAACTATAATAAGCACGTAGAAGATACACTGGATGCAGGAGATGGATTGTGTGATCCAGAAGTAGTGCGTATGGTAATAGAAGAAGGGCCTATACGCGTGCAGGAGATAATAGATTGGGGCGTAAGATTCGATAAGGAAGTGGATGGAGATTATGATCTTGGGAAAGAAGGTGGACACTCGGAAAATCGAATTCTGCATTATAAAGATATAACAGGATGGGAGATACAGCGTACACTCAATGAGAAAGCTAGATCACTCAAAAACATCAGTTTCTTAGAGCATTATTTCGCTGTCAATCTGATTACGCAGCATAGTATGGGGCGTAATGTAACGAGGCTTACACCAGATATTGAGTGCTATGGTGCTTATGTATTCAATAAAGAGACTAAGCAGATAGAGACATTTTTGGCTAGACAAGTAGTCATGGCGGCAGGTGGTGCTGGACAGATATATAAGAGTACTACCAATCCTACGATAGCAACTGGAGATGGTATTGCGATGATGTATCGTGCCATGGGAAGGATCGCCAATATGGAATTCATTCAATTTCACCCCACCTCTCTATATAATCCTGCAGGAGAAAACCCTTCATTCTTAGTATCTGAGGCGGTTAGAGGATTTGGTGCTGTGCTTAAGACTTCTGATGGAAAAGAATTTATGCATAAGTATGACGATCGTCTATCATTGGCTCCTAGAGATATAGTCGCTAGAGCGATTGATAATGAGATGAAGATGCGTGGAGATGACTATGTGTTATTGGATTGCACACATCTCGACAAAGAGAAGTTTTACGATCACTTTCCCAATATCACCGACAAGTGTCGTAGTATAGGTGTTGATCCATATGTAGATATGATCCCTGTAGTGCCAGCCTGCCATTATACTTGCGGAGGTATCGTAGTAGATAAAGAAGGGCGTACGTCTATCAGCAATCTTTTTGCTGCAGGAGAAGTGACAGCAAGTGGATTACATGGGGCTAATAGATTAGCATCGAATTCACTGCTCGAAGGCTTAGTATATGGACATAATATCCAAGAAGTGATTGCCAGAGAAATAGATAATACTATAATGAAAGCCAATGTGCCTGAGTGGGATGCAGAAGGAACTACAGAGCCTAATGAGTTGGTATTGCTTACACAATCACTCAAGGAACTCAAAGAAATCATGAGTAGCTATGTAGGTATAGTAAGGACAGATGTACGGATCAAAAGAGCCATGGATAGATTATGGTTGTTATATCAAGAAACAGAAGACTTGTATAATAATACCACTATATCTCCTCAGCTATGTGAGTTGCGTAATCTGATTACTGTTGGATACTTAGTTACCAAATCTGCAGGTATGCGTAAAGAGAGTAGAGGCCTACATTACAATACGGATTACCCTGATCATTATGGTTATTTGGAAACTACATTGATGTAGTCGATAATGTGCAATTTCTAAATTGACAGGAACAGAAAATCGAATTTGATATAACATCATAAAAAAAAGCCCCATCACAATTTTGCGATGGAGCTTCTCGTAGTTTTCGATATTAATACTAACTGATTCAATTAGTATTAGTCGAATGAAATATTGAACATTATTCTTTGATCAGTTTGATCGACTCGTTTAAGTTTAGACCCTTGATATTACATAAATAAATGCCTGTTGGTTGATTTATTGCTAGGGTGTATTTATTATTTCCTAGAGCAGCTTTGTATTGTTTTTTAGAAATACTTCGTCCTGTGATATCTGTTATTTCAATTGTGATATCTTCTGTAATTTCTGCATCATAAGTAACCACGAACGATTCAGCAAATGGATTTGGATATGCACTGACCGTAGCAGATACACCTACTAAAGATCTAGCGATCGTTTCTATATCTTCACTGTCAAGATTTCCAGTATTAACATTTCTTAGGTTCTGAAGATTTTGGTTACTATTCACCATTATCAGTTCTTCCTCTGTAAGATCACCTAGTCTCACTGCAATAAAGTTTTTGCTATTGATGTTAGATCCGTTTACTGTGAAGTATACTGCCTCAGGACAGTTGCCTTCAATGATTTCAGCAGGATCGCTAAATGTATAAGATGCATCAACCATCACCCAATGTTTTCCTGAGCTAAATGAGTCACTTATCCCATTAGAATATTGTAATAATTCACTGAGATCATTAAAGTCGATATCACCATCTTGGTCAAGATCGGCTGCGAGAAATTGATAAGCGGTTGTGAGTAATTCTTTTCCTTGTAAATGATAGAGTAATGCTTTTACATCTGCGTAGTTTACAGAATTGTCATTGGCATCGTATGCTGCAGTTACCATGTATTCTACATCACTTCTTACTGCGTTATCGATGGTGTAGTTACCGTTAATGTCAGTAGTCGCAGTTGCCTCTCCAAAGTGTACGGTCTCATGATTGCCATAGACTTGTACTTTTTCATATCTTGATCTCTCTTGCCAGTAACCATGCTCGTCAAGATACTGTTCTGTAACTAACTGATCTACTTCATTCCATCCTACCCACTGATCTGAAATAGGTGCTGTAGATATCAATGAAACATTCGCATTAGCTACTCGTTCTTGGCTAGACATCATGATCATACCTGCTACATTGTATGCATCTGGATCAATATTGGGTTGGCAGTCAGGAATGTTAGCATTATTGTTTTGTATGATTACGTTCACTTGACAGTAGCTTTGGTTGCCCTTAGTGTCAGTTACGTACATATTGATGATATTATCTCCAACATTATCACAAGTAAATACTTTAAATTTATCAGCAACATCAGGAGAGAATGAAAACTGTACTGGTCCATGACCACAAGGAGAACTACTACCAAAATCAAGATCCTTAGCCCAAATTTCTACCATACCATTATCAGCGATTCCGTCATTGTTATCATCCATTGGCATAAGTGTAGTCGTTAGTTCAGCTATACAATATGGAAGTGGGCCTCCAGCATCTTTAACTACGATATCTACTGTGTGGTATACTTTACCAGTACATCCATATCTTACTGTAAAAACAACTTTGGTAGTACCGATTGGATACGTACCTGAAATATCAGCTCCATTGTTATCAGCATAAGGAGAGTTATTAGAGATATAGAAGTCTCCTCCACATGTAGATGGTGGGACATATAGTGGTGGTATGTCTAAGTGTCTTCCTCCACAGTTGTAAGAGTTAAATTCAATTTCATCTGCAAACTCTACTTCTGGCAGATCAGATTTTGAAATTTTTATGGTCTGCACAAAAGTATATAAACCACTTGAATGTGGTCCTTCTATTCCAGTGAATGTGCACCAGTCCATTACCTTATATGTACGGAGTATCTTGGTACATTGAGGAGAAATTGTAAATACTTGATCTGAGTGAGAGACCCCTATCAGACTACAATCAGCGTAGTCGTACGTAGGGTATCCATAACCATAAGGAAGATTTTCAGGTTGGTATGCAGGATTGCATCCTGTTAATTCAATATATGGTTCTGGCCAATGTATGTTATATTCATTAAATCCTCCAGTAGCATTCACTGTAATAGTTTGTGAGCATGACTGTAGGTTCCAGTTAGGATCTTCTACGGTCCATGTTCTTACTATTGTACCTACATTACAGCTAGATAGATTATAGTTGATATATGGTGTTCCAGCATCATGATTGCCATTGTAATCATGGTAATACGCATTGCCGTAGATGCTAAGATCCCATAGTTCGTCTTGACAATCTACTGTTACATCTGCTGGGCAATAGATTGAGAATAAGTCTTCTTCTGCCATGACAGAAGTGCTAAATGCGAGAGATACGAGCAGTGTGCATAGCAGTGCCCATCCCTTCAAGAGGGTAGAGGTTGTTTTCATATTATTTGAGCCTTTTAATGGATAAAATGTTGCTAGTAGTCGATACTAGCGCATTACATATTAAAACAAATATACATATGTTATTTGCAATATATCAACGTTTTACGATAAATTGTAACAAAATAGGGGATTACCCTAGTGCGGCTTGCGCAGCAAACGCACGTTGAGGAGTGTGAATTTGGCTTTTGCAGAAAACAGATGGACTCCCTAGTGCGGCTTGCGCAGCAAACGCAGGTTGAGGAGTGTGAATGTGGCTTTTGCAGAAAACACATGGACACAGATTTAGCTTCATTTATGCTTTTATTGATATCTTAATGCTTACAAAACAAAAGCGATATGAATCCAAGGATAAAATTAGTGCTAGCTATAGTGGTTGGTTTAGTTGTAGGTGGTATAGTGAATTATGGAATGGTGATCTTAGGACCATCTGTGATTGATTATCCAGAGGGAATGGATATTTCGGATGAAGTGAGTTTCAAAGCTCATGCACATTTGCTTACGAGCAAACATTTTATGTGGGCTTTTTTAGCACATGCTTTAGGCGCATTGACAGGAGCGTTTAGTACTGCTAAATTGGCTGCCGTTAGTAAGATGAAGTATGCTTTATTCATTGGAGTATTCTTTCTTGTAGGTGGGATTGCCATGGTTCAAATGATACCTGCGCCAGGATGGTTTGTGGCATTAGATCTTATAGCAGCATATATACCTATGGCATGGATTGGAGGTAAATTGGCAGGAGCAAAATAGCTGAAATTATTACAGTCTAATTTTTATGCCAGCATAAATATGGGTGGTGTTTAGTTTTTTACTATCGCGGTATAGTGAATTGAATGATAGCGCAGAATTAGCTCTTAGAGATAGAGCAAATTGTGTTGATAGTGCATAGTCGATACTAATCCCAATCTTAGGCGCTATTAAGTTTCTATTGAGTCCAGTGCTGTTATTGTCGTATGCCAATACTTCCCCAGAAGCATCCAATGTCTTCCCTTCAATGTCTAAAATTCTATCATATCGTATACCTATGCTAGTCTCGATAGACCATTTGGAAGAGAGGTTAAGTTTGCGGTAAATCGCTGCATCGATAGAGAATAGATTTATTGTATTGTATATAAGTTCTTTTCTTCTACGCTCTTTACTTCTGTATCCATCACCGATGAGATTAGTCGTATTTCCAGTTAAGGTGTTTGTAAGTTGGGATAATATTACATCGTTGTGTTGAGTAAATAAAGTATCAGTTTTATTGAAATCAAATTTCTCAACGAGTAGTGAATATCCTATACCTAATTCGTAGCCCCAGTTATTGCCCTTTTCAGCGGACAGTCCTAATCTAACACTATATCCTGGTAGTGAAGTTGCATATTCGCTACTGCTGATGTTGTATCCTGAATGTAGTGTAGTACCTCCGAGAAGCGAAAAAGCGTATTTGGTATTTCGCTTGTTGTTTATTTCGCTTATCTCTTTATCAAACGATATCATTTTATTATTCAATAACAAAGCATCTCTTGATGTGTTAAATGGATTTAACTCAGTCGTGGACAATTGAGAAAGGTTGAATTGTATTCTTTTGTTTTCAACGTTCAATTTTGGAACTACGAGACTTTCCACTAAACTTACTTGATCCTTATTTGAATCGTTTTGAGTTAGTGTCAATGGTTTATCATATGTAGATTTGCTATTTATTACTAGAGTTGATTCTTTTGACCTTTGGTTCGGTGTTTTTTCTTCGTTTTTCGCTATAGCTATGTTTCGCTTGTTTTTTGTCAAATCGGTAATGCTGGTGTGGTCTTCTGTTTTGTGTTGTATAGTATTTGCAATTTGTTTTTTTGTTGACGATTGATTCAATAGATCAATAGGAGCACTAGTAACTACGTTTGTTTTTGACTTGGTGGATTGTGACTTGTTAGATTGTGATTGTGTTGCTGTATTTTTGGTAGCTGCGTAAGTTTGTCTTTTATCGTTTGAACTAGACATCATATACATAGCGATGATTACTGCAGTCGCTACCAAAGCACCACTGATCCAAAACCAAATAACTCTACGTTTTGGTTTTTTTTTCTCCATGCGTGAGTATACACCATCTTCCATAAATTCCCATGATAGATCATTAGGAAGATCTTGTTCAGGTTGACTGTATAGCCCTTTTATTTTTTTGTCAAAATAGTCCATATGCTTGGTATTTATGGTCCTTAGATATTTGGTTTTTAAGCCATTTTTTAGCTCTGTTGAGTTGCGACCTTGAGGTAACTTTTGTTATTCCCAATGTTTCGCTGATTTCTGTATGGTTATATCCATCGATTACGTTAAGCATAAATACGATTTTGTAACCTGAAGGCATATTTGAAAGCATCTTGTCTATATCCTTTCTGTTTAAATGATTTAGTGCTTCACTTTCATCTATGTATTGTTCTGGCGATTCTTCGATAGGATTTAGCAATGTCAATTTTTTGTACTTTCTAAGATGTAAAAGGCATTGATTAACTGTGATTTTTCTAAGCCACGTATTCCATGTTCCTTTATCGCTGTCATAAGAATCTATTTTCGTAAACACATTTGCAAAAATTTCTTGAATGATATCCTTCGTATCTTCATGATTGTAGATGTATCTTTTTACAACACTGTAAACGTATGGTACGCAAGCAGTGTACACTTGCCTGTGAGCAGTGCGACTTCCTTCTTTACAGGATTTTATGAGTGCGTTGTCAATCAAACGGTTTGATATGATTTTTAAAAGTAGAGGTAAAATAGAGAATAAGCCCTAAGTTATGATAGAGCTTATTCTCCTACGAAAAACTATTTTATTTTATTGGCAATCTTCCATCAAGTTAAATATGTCTTCAGCACCTTCTAATACTGATGTCTCTCCATTACTATTGAGCGTGACACTTACAGGGTATATTATCTCCTCTGGAAAATTTTGATCTAACTCTAAAGCATTGATGAAATCTTCTGCAGAAGTATATGTAAGTTGAGTGCTATCTATAGTAATCACATCTACTGGATAATTGATAGCATAGCAGTCGCCTTCAAAGTCATTTGATGAGATGAAAAACAAAAATGCATTTTCTCCAAATGGTGGATCTACTTGTCCTCCGCCATTATCAAAGTCCCAGCAATTTTGTACGGCATCACTAAATTCATCATCACTATTGACTATAGTTATTTCAGTTGTTTCGATATTGATTAATGAGACAGGATATACGAAGTTTTCTAGATTTCCATTGAGCATTGCTGCCGAAAATTCTTCTTCATTATTTAATACTGTTTCTCCACCATTTTCAGTTGAGAAAGTTACAGGAAATAAAAGGTTGTAACAGGCTATGCCTCCGATGTCAAATGTAGAGTCAATCTCTACATCTACGCCACCATCCCACGGATCTTCTTGGCAGTCTATTAAAAGGTCAAATAGCGTGTCTCCATTTTGTGCAGTGACTGTACCATCTGTACCTTCAAGACTTACTGGAAATTGGAAAGCTAAGAACTCTTGAGTAGATAGTAATTCGATAAACTCATTCTCACTATTAGCTAAGTAAGTAATGCCTTCTGGATCTATTAGCGTGACAGGGTAAATAAGTTGATAACAAGAGTTAATGTCACATATTAGGAAAGCTGGAAATGTACCGTCAAATCCTGTAGAATCTTGCTGCTCCCACCCTTGATCAGGCACACATTGAGAAAACGCTTCTCCTAAAGCTTCGCTATTCGCTAATTCTGCAGTTTCACCATCCTCATAAGTAATATATATTGGATATACAAAGTCAACGTTAATAGCTATGTCAGTAGAGTCATATTCAAATGCATTTTCAAGATCTTCGAATGAATTAATTTCTATGATGGTACCATCTACATCTAATGAAAATGGTGTGTCAATAGTAAAGCATCCTAATTCAAGTCCTTCTCCTAAGTCGTCTCTATTTTGAATGTTGTCAAGAAGAGGATTGAAGTTATGGTTGTCTATTTCTGTAGGAATATTCGTAGTCTCAGTTTCTGATATTGGATCCTTGGTACATGATGAAAATGTGATCAGGAATACAGCGAACATCAGTAATATTATATTTATCTTTTTCATTTGTTGTCTTTTAAAATATTCAAGTGGTTTAGAACACTGAATATGTTGATAAGTAAAGCGTTAATTTCAGTAATCATATTGCAATATAATTCCGTTCATACTGCAATATTCATTTTTGTATTCGATCGATAACACTTTACTATATGTTGTTACTTGTCATAACGTTGCATCATAGTTTTTTTTACTTTGGTTTATATGTTCAACTGTCGGCACAAACACTACTGGATGTAGAATGAATAAGTGGTTGAATTGTCTGATTTAGCTTTGATTTCAGGGCGTTGTACTCTTTTGCTGATCTCCTTATTGTTGTTGTTGGTTTGTTTTTAACCGTTCGTCATTGTATGGTGCCGATGATCAATAGCCCTCGAGTTTTGCTTTTATTCAATGTAATTTTCGTGGCGAATAATTAAATCTAAACAATATTATAAATCCTTTTGTCATGAAAGTAAATTTAACATTACTTCTTTTTGTCCTATGTGTTATTCAAGTTTCGGCCATTACTATCACATGGACTGGCGCTGTCGATACCGACTGGGATGATGCAGGTAATTGGTCTCCATCTCAGATTCCGACTATTACTGATCACGTCGTCGCTTCATCTACTCAGACGATTAATGTACCTGATAATTATAATGCCGTTGCATATAGTCTAATGACTAACGGTAATACACTTATAATTGGGAACGGTGCTTCTCTTACTGTAGAAGATGGTCTCACATCTACCATTCAGTTTAGTGCTAAGCTCACTAATACTACGGTGACCAACAATGGAGATTTTGTCTTATATGGTGGTCTATGGGCGGAACAAAACTCTAATATTACTAATAATGGGAATATGGTAGTTTATGGAGATAGGCTTAATACTCCGATTAACTTTTTCTTTGATACCAATACAACTTTGATAAACTCATCTACAGGTATCCTGAGATCTATAGAGAATAAAGATAGCGCAGGAAACAGAAAGGATGCATTGATCAAATTGGATAATGGATCTTTATTTGATAATAATGGTCAAGTGTATAATTCTTATCAATCTACACTTGCAGATTACCTTTTGAAGGGGGTGATAATTAATAATGGCTCTCAATTTTTGCATCATGGTTCATTTTTTAATCTTAATTGGGTGAAAAATATTGGGATCGAAATATTAAATTCATCTGGAGATCCGACTAAGTCATTATTCGAAAATAATGCACCTCTGAGAATAAGGGAGTCTACTGTGGATACAGACAATACCAGTATTGCAATATATATAGGCACTAACTCAGAATTTAAAAGATTAAGTGGTTCGGTGTTAGGTATGACATATGGTCCAATAGCTCCTGGCGGTTTTTCGAATACTACCAAGCAGATAGAAATATTCGGTAGCTTATCATATACTAATACTACTGCTACAGCGATGTCATTTGGAGTAATGGGCTATGGTCCTGGATCTGTATTAGCAGGCGTTGGGCTACTAGAGCTTGGGAATACTGATTTTAACGGTGGTTCTTTAGTGCCAGGCGCATCACCAGGCATTATGACTTTTCAAGATAACTACTCAGGAACGGCTACATTGCTCATGGAGTTGGCTGGTACTTCTGGTGCTGGTGATCCTGCTGGACATGATCAGATTGTATTTCAAGGTGCGACTAATGATATTACTAATACCTCATTGGACATCGAGATCATAGATGGCTATGTCCCTCAGATAGGCGACGAATTTGTTCTCATTTCTGGTGCTTATACTGGTACGTTGAGCGAGGAAACGTTCCCTGGTATGCCATCGAATTGGATGATTCATTATGATGCCAATGAGGTGAAGCTTGAGGTTTTAGAAGAAGTAAACCTAGACTTCAATACTAATAACGTTGGTATAGGTACAGAAACACCTGTTACTAAACTGCATGTTAAAGATGGAGATGTATATCTAGAAAGTATTGGTTCTGGAGTGATAATGAAAGATGCCAATGGACTTTGTTACCGAGTAACTGTCAATACTTCAGGAGTAGTAGAGGCTAATGTTTTAAATGCTTGTCCAGAGTAAATCTTTATAACTGTCAAGACTTAATTTTTCTTTGGAAAAGCCACTTTCAGAACGCTACATTTGTGGACATAATATTATAGTATGTTCAGCAAAGCCGTATTCGATCAATATTTAGATAAGTTTCCTGCTATACTTATGAGCAGGGATGACCTACCTAATTTACATATGTGGGATGCTCAGCAGCATTTTGCTAAGGTGTGGGATATAGAGCGACTAGATTTTGATGTGATGTATGCTGAGAGTTTGCATAGTGATATATCTAATAGGCTATGGACAGGTGTGGATTATCACCCTAAAGAATCTATGATGACATTCCTCAAGTATGAGAAAGAATTCATCCGGAGTATGTTTCGAGATCTTTTCAACGAAGGCAAAGACCTGCAGATGCGTATTTCTAGGTTTATATTTCACTGCGACGAATTAGGCAAGCAAATCAAGAAGAAGGAACCTAAGCTGCTTCATCATTATCACGATGAACAGATGGTCGTTAGTTATCTAGCGTTACACGACCCTCAACGATATGCATTTTTGGATATTCCTTCATTTCGATCCGCTATGGTAGCAATGCAAGCTCGTAATATTCCTGAGTATATCACGATTGAGAGTTATACAAAGCTGATGAGAATTATTCAAAAATTCGTTTCATCAGATCCTTCGTTAGCAAATGGTTATCGAACCTTGTTTCCAGAGTCTAAGTTATATGTTGATGGGAGTATGTTACTTTCATTGGATTTTGTGCAAAGTGTAAAATAAGTATTCAGATAAAAGTTTGTAGTTGTCGGTATGTCTTAATCTCACCGATTATGGTGGAATTCTTAGGAATGGTAGTTTCCTTGGCTTGAAACTGTTATTGCTCTAAAGACATAGAAAAGACATAGAGTTTATTATTGACCTCAGAGGGTTGGGCATTTTCTTCATTCATTACTGATGATTTGGACAAATCACCACTGCATATGTAGTGGAAATTGGTCCCTATAACTCAAGATGAGCGTTCTGTTTTTATATTTTATCACGGAATTGATTTGATCTAAGATACTTGTGTGTTAGGGTGGGTATTTATATTTTAAGATATAAATAAGAGTTTGCCCTATCAAAAACAGGGGTAGAGTGGATAAAATGTTAGTAATTGACATTGATTGCCCCTATAATTTGTATATTTTTGCGCCTTTGATAGAATAATCTAGGTTAAGGAGCCTTAGTCGTTCTAAATTCATAAACTCATAATAGATTACACATGGCTATATTAAGATTCAGAGCATTACAAGACTCGGCTAACAGAGCACCTATACAAGTAGACGAGGTCTCAGACACTAGATCGGAGCTTTTCGGAGCTAACGTATTTGATAAGAGAGCACAGAAGCACTTCATGACTAAGGAAGGGTATAAGGCTGTTAGATCTGCTATTGATTACGGTACAAAGATCGATAGATTGATTGCTGATCAAGTAGCAGCGTCAATGAAGACTTGGGCTTTGTCTAGAGGAGCGACACATTATACGCACTGGTTTCAACCATTGACAGGTACTACAGCAGAGAAGCATGATGCATTTTTTGAGCCTATTGGTGATGGGGAAGCTATTGAGAAATTTGCTGGAGGACAACTAGTGCAGCAAGAGCCAGATGCATCCTCTTTTCCTAACGGAGGTATTCGTAATACATTCGAAGCGAGAGGATATACAGCTTGGGATCCAACATCTCCAGCCTTCGTAATAGGTACAACATTGTGTATACCTACGATATTTGTATCATATACAGGAGAAGCATTAGATATGAAGACGCCTTTGCTTAGAGCGCTTCAGGCAGTGGATGCAGCAGCTACTGATGTATGTAAGTATTTTGATAAAAATGTAAAGAAAGTAATCGCAACTCTCGGATGGGAGCAAGAATATTTCCTTATTGATAGTGCGCTCGCATCAGCTAGGCCAGATATAACGGCTACAGGTCGTACATTATTAGGTCACTCTTCTGCCAAAGGGCAGCAATTGGATGATCATTACTTTGGGTCTATTCCTGAAAGAGCGCTCGCATACATGAGAGAGTTAGAAATAGAGTGTATTCAGCTAGGAATACCAGTAAAAACTAGGCATAATGAGGTGGCGCCTAATCAATTTGAGCTAGCGCCATTATTCGAAGAAGCTAATCTTGCCGTAGATCATAATTCATTATTGATGGATATTATGCAAAAAGTAGCTTCTAGGCATAACTTTAAAGTGTTATTCCACGAAAAGCCATTCGCAGGAATCAACGGATCTGGAAAGCATAATAATTGGTCCCTCGCTACAGATACAGGAGTCAACTTATTAGCTCCGGGTAAAACTCCAATGAGTAATTTACAATTCTTGACTTTCTTTATTAATACAATCAAGGCAGTATATACACATGCTGATTTGCTCAGAGCGACTATCGCATCTGCTAGTAACGATCATAGGTTGGGAGCTAACGAAGCGCCTCCTGCGATTATCTCAGTATTTATCGGTGAGCAACTGACTAAAGTGCTAGATCATCTTGAAAAAGTATCTCAAGGTAAGATTACACCAGAAGAGATGACAGATCTTAAGCTTAATGTTGTAGGTAAGATACCTGATGTACTTCTTGATAATACGGATAGAAACAGAACTTCGCCATTCGCTTTTACAGGAAATAAATTTGAGTTTAGAGCCGTAGGATCTACAGCTAACTGTGCAGAGCCCATGACTGTTTTAAATACAATTATGGCAGACCAACTTATCCAATTTAAAGCGGAGGTAGATGCAATGCTCAAAAAGGATAAGAGTATGAAGAAGGATGGTGCGATATTCAACGTACTGAGAGAATATATAAAATCGTCAAAAGCGATTAGATTTGAAGGTGATGGATATGGACAACCTTGGGTGAAAGAAGCAAAGAAAAGAGGATTAAATAATCACCTTAATACACCGAGAGCATTAGCGGCAAAAGTAAGTAAAGAAGCATACGCACTTTATGAAAGACATAATGTAATGAATCACATCGAGACCGAAGCTAGGTATGAGATTGATTTGGAAAATTATGTAATGAAGATGCAAATCGAAGGGCGTACTATAGCAGATATCGCTAGTAATAATGTAATTCCTACAGCGATTAAATATCAGAATGTGATTCTAAAAAGTCTAAGAGGACTCAAGGAAATTTTCGGTACTGGGTATAAGAAAATGGCTGGAGAGCAAATCGAATTAGCTAAAGAGATATCAATACATATCAATGCTATATCTGCCAATGTAGATAAGATGAATGCTGAAGGTATTAAAGCTAATAAGTTAACTAAGTTAGATAAGCAAGCAATCGCATACTGTGATAAAATTAAACCTTACTTTGAAACGATCAGAGAGCATTGTGATGCTTTAGAAATGATGGTAGATGATGAGATCTGGCCATTAGTTAAATATAGAGAAATGATGTTTACAAAATAAATGTAGTTGCTTAGACTATTTTACTAATTGTAAATAGATTCTTAAATAAAATTGAAATCCCATTCAGCGCAAGTTGGATGGGATTTTTTTGATGGAAGATAGTTACGTATGTAGGTTTTCGGGATCACATTATATTTAGGGGGGATAAACGGGTCGTGTTATATAGATGGGGAGCAGATAAAAAAAATAGACGTTTTTTTATTTGAAGAGTATATTTCAGTTTGGAGGGCAGATGTAGATTTACGTATTGATCGGCCTTGTTGGGTGTTCCGTTAAGAAATTAAATATTTAATTCGTTAAGCAGAGATAACTGTTTGAGCTAAAAGGCAGATAGATAAAGACTTTACTTAACGAGGTAACCAGAATGCAATAGTAAAGAAGAAATCATTAAAGCGAGTTTTATCTCTGTAGAATTTTGTATTTAACTTTAGGTATAGCCAGCACAGCCTAGGATTTTGTCTCTTTTTGCCAATGAAAAAGAGAACCCGCGGTAGCGATGTCACATAAGAATTTAGTGTTACTCCCCCTAAAAAGGAAGTGACCCGATTTTCGGTGCACTTATAGTCATAGGCATTTCTAAGAGAATGAAGTCCCTCGTGTCTTCCTTTTTAGAGTAGTGGTAGATAGTATGGAATTTAAGTGGCACAGGTTCTGTCATATTGGAGTTGTTTTACTTTGGTGGTGAAGTGAAATAATTCATGGAATTATGGCTTATTTACTTAGAAGTAGAAAGCCAAAAATAAATAACGGAAGCAATTAAATATTAATTAAAAATAAGTAGGCTTAGGCTTGTTATGTCTAATGAATTTTGGTTAGTGTAGATACAATTCAAATAAAATTGAGTTGAATTGAATTTTTTAAATTAGTAATTGGGTTAAATGTGTATTTTCCAATTAATATTTTGTGTATTGCGCTGTAATTCTTAATTTTGGCTGTTAAAGCGGACTATATGGTGATTTAACCACACTGTATTAGTATTTATTATAACCAACCTAGAATACCATGAACCAATTCCCAATGGGTGAAGTGTCTTTTGACACTTGTACTTTCCCATCCCCCCAACTTTCAAAAAATACTCTATCGTCTAAGAATTTAAGTTCTCGAAGTAAGAAAAGTATTTTTTCTTGTCAGAAACTAATACCAATTTTGATATTAGCGGCATCCTTTTTCTCTATTCCTAATTCTTATGCTCAGCCAGATAATATAGGTACTGAATTCTGGCTTATGTTTAATCAGAACCATAATGGAGGGGGGACACAGACCTTATTTATTAGTGGACAGACAGCTACAAATGGTGTCGTCGACATACCTGGAATCGGATTTAATCAAGCGTTTACCATAACTCCAGGTACTGTTACATCTATACCATTGCCGAATGACGTTGATGTCATTACTAGTGATATAGTTGAAAGTAAAGGAATCCATATTACGGCAGACGATGATATTGCAGTGTATGGTCTAAATCAGCAGTCAGCTACTACTGATGCATTTTTAGGTATGCCTGCAGATGTGTTAGGTTTAGAATATATAGTTTTAGCTTACAATGCGCTAAACAGTTCATTGGGTGCCCAATTTGGGATAGTAGCCACAGCGAATTCAACCACTGTAACCATCACGCCTTCTGTTACAGTAGGGATAAGGACTGCAGGAGTGCCGTATAATATTATAATGAATCAAGGGGAGGTATATCAATTGGAGTCTGATACTGCTAATGAAGATTTGACAGGAACAATTATTACTTCGTCTGCACCAATAGGAGTTTTTGGTGGTGCCGAATGTGTTAATGTTCCATTTAGTGCGTTGTACTGTGATCACTTAGTGGAACAATTGCCTTCCACTGATACTTGGGGTACTCAATTTTTGACTTCACCCTTAGCTACCAGAACAGGTGGAGATATTTTTCGAATATTATCTTCGGTTGATGCAACTGACATTACTCTTAATGGTACTGTAGTAGCTACGTTGAACCGTGGAGAATTTCATGAAATGGATCTAAGTTCAGTTTCTTATAATGAGATTTCTGCTACTAACCCTGTGTTATTAGCCCAGTATTCAAAAGGTACTACGGCTGATAACGTTACCTCTGATCCTTTTATGATGTTGATTCCACCATTTGAACAATATAGTGGAGCCGCTACTTTTTCTACTCCCGCGTCTGGTTTTTCAGTGCATTACGTTAATTTAGTAATTCAGGATCCAGGTGTTGGTAGCGTTATGTTAGATGGAGTGGTAATACCTGCAGGAGATTTTACTAGTATAGGGTCGAGTGGCTTTTCTGGAGCGCAAATTTCTGTTACTGCCGGAGTTCATAGCATCTTTGACCCTAATAACTTTCTATTTGGAGGATTAATTTATGGGTTTGGATCTGCTGATTCCTACGGTTATCCAAGTGGATCACTTTATAGTCCAGCTGCTTTAGTTACATCTATGACACTGAGTCCTACTAGTGGTGGTAGTAGTAATACAGGAATGCAACATTGTGTTACAACTACCGTATTAGATCAGAATGATATGCCACTTGAAAATATTAGAGTGGATTTTAATGTCACAGGTGTGAATCCTAATACAAATTTCGTATTTACGGATGCCAATGGAGAAGCAGAATATTGCTATACAGGAGTTAATGGTGGAGATGATTTAATTACTGCATCTATAGGTAGTCTAAGTGCATCAGGAACAAAGACTTGGGTAACGACTTGTGGACTTGTCGTAGACTGTTCTGCCATTGTGGATATGACAGTATCTTGTAGGCAAGATTTACCACCGGTAGATTTTACCTTGCCAATGGTAATAGATTCATGTGGGGATATAATTCTATCCGCATTGACGATTATATCTGGAAATAGTGGATGTCCTAATGATACATTGTTTATAGATAGAACATACTTTATACAAGATGGAGTAAGTCCAGTAGAGGAATGCATGCAGACCTTTACTATTATTAGTGCAATGGATCCTATGTTTACTTCATTTCCATCAGATACGATAGTATTATGTGGAGCAGATACAGCACCAACATCTACAGGTATGGCAGAAGGATCACAGGAATGTGATTTCTCTGCAGGAGATGCGGTAGTGACATTTGCGGATTTAATTGTACCAGGCGCTTGTCCAGCAGAAAGTACCATAACAAGAACATGGACAGTAACAGATGCCTGTGGTAGAACGACTATGATGGATCAAACGATCATGGTAAGAGATACCGTAGCGCCAGCCATGTTGTGCCAAGTAGCAACAATAGAACTTGATGCTTTAGGAATGGCGACATTGACAACAGCTGACTTAGATGCAGGATCCACAGATGCATGTGGAGGTCCAATAACCCTATCATTGAGCATGGAAAATTTCACTTGTGCGGATGTAGGAGAGAACGATGTATGGCTGATAGGTGAGGATGAATGTGGAAATCAAGATTCTTGTATGGCTGTAGTCACGGTAGAAGATAATATCGACCCAGTGATTGTATGTCCTTCCGACGTTACTTTAGATTGTGCGCAGGAATATAATTTTAGTATTACGGCTACGGATAATTGTAATACTTTCCCTGTAAATGAAGCCGATTTTACTTTAATTGGAATATTGAACGGAACAAGTTACTATAGATCTAATGCTTCATTCACTTGGGCTCAGGCTAATGCAGACGCACAAGCAAATGGAGGTAATTTAGTATCTATTACTTCAATGGAAGAAAATGATTTTGTCGCAGGAAGTTTCGTTCATATAGGTGCTAATGACCTAGTCTTAGAAGGTACTTTTGCATGGACAGATGGAGAACTTTTTGGATATTCAAATTGGGAAGCAGGAGAACCAAATAATCTAGGAAATGAAGATGGGGTAATTATGCTACCAAATGGCAAGTGGAATGATATCCCTGCTAATTTAAATGTTCTGCCTTATATTTTTGAAGCACCAGATGGGCCTAGAGTACTACAGACTATGGGTGAAGAAAGTGGCGAGTTTTTAGACTTGGGTACTCATGATTATACCTTTGTAGCTACAGATGGATCAGGAAATACATCGGAATGCTCATTTACAGTAACCGTGCAAGATGTAGATCCACCAGTAATTATGTGTAATGATGATGTTACCGTTAATAGTGATATGAACTTGTGTGTAGCTGAAGTGGAGTATACTATGCCTTTAGTGATGGATAATTGTACTATTGATGCAGAAGCATCGCAGGCGGTTAACGAAATGTTAGTAAGTACATCCGCTGATTGTATTGGATTAGCAGCAAATCATCATAGGTATTTTGAGAATACTCTAAATGCTGAGATCGCGATTTCGGAGGTGAATTTTGGAATTGCCACTGCAGGAGTAGGTCAGTCAGTGACCATAAAAATATATTCAATAGATCCAGCGGATGATTTTATTTATGCAAATCTAACAGAGTTAGCATCTTCCGTGGTGACAGTGCCTAACAATATAAATAATGTGATCATGACTGAAATGATTGCGGCAACAATACCTGCAAATAAAAATTATGTTCTCACTATTGAAACTCCAAGTACTCAGGATTTTATAATGGGTTATAATACCTCTGGTGAGACAGCACCAACTTTCGTGGGTGGACCTGCACCAGCAAATTGTAATGCTATAGAACCAACAAATATAGACGGAGTTCTTCCAGATCATGCAGTTATATTATTGTCCGATGGTATGGCAGAGGCTATGATCACTCAGACTGAAGGTTTACCCTCTGGTTCAGAGTTTCCTCTAGGGACTACAACCAATACATTTGTAGCTACAGATTCAGGAGGTAATACAGCAGAATGTAGCTTTACTGTAACAGTCGAAGACGCAGAAGCGCCAACGTTCGACTGTACAGATATAACGGTATCACTTGATGATAATGGAGAGTACTTTATTACGGACGATGATGTATTTAATGGAATGATCCAAAATTGGATGGATAACTGTGCACCAGCTCCAGTAGCCTTTGGTTCTGGAAACCGAACTATTACTTGTGACGATCTTGTCGATGGTACTTTCGAATTCTTCTTTGGAGGTAGGGATGCTATCGGATCAGACTATAACGAAATGTTATGTACTGCAACCATTACTGTACGTGAAACAATGGCACCTATGGCTGTATGCCAGGACATTACGATACAGTTAGATGCAGCTGGCATGGCAATGATAGAAGCATCTGATATTGATGGAGGTTCTTCTGATGACTGTGGAGGTGTAACCATAGCGGCTGATATCACAGAGTTTACTTGTGATGATGTAGGAGACAATATGGTGGTGTTGACAGTAACAGATCTAAGCGACAATACAAGCACATGTATGGCCAATGTTACCATAGAAGATAATGTACCTCCAATGGCAATGTGTCAAGATGTAACGGTTTCGTTAGATGAGAACGGAGAAGCAACGATAGCAGGAGGCACAGTGACGATGGTAACGGGTGTAGAATTGGGTGCAGTCAGTCAGTTGCCTTCAGATATTATATCAAGTGTATGTGGCCCAGTTGCTACAGCAGCGACTATTTGTGACTGCCCAGATGGGTATGTAGCTACAGGAGTAGAAGGATTAGAATCAACTGACTTCGGTGGACTAGTAGGAGAGTTCAACATCATATGTAGACAACTATTACCTTCAGGTAACCTAGGAGCTACAAGTATGGTAACATGTACTAATGGTACAGCGAATACAACCACTGTGATGGGCCCAATATCTACTACGGGTGATAATGTATTAGTTGCTGGCCAATCGAGGATAGGCTGTGCTATAAACGCAATTACTGTATACTCAGCACCAATGACTCAAGTTTTAGCAGGGAATAATACACCTAATACGGAAGTTGGGTCTTTAGAAGGTATTCCTGGCGGAGGAGTAAGGCCATTACGAACGGCACCTAATAACAATGTAATCGTAGGGATGCAAACTTTTGATAATCAAGGTAATCCATCGTTTACAACAGGAGTAGCATGGCGCTATGCACCAATAGAAGAAGTATTAGTGCAATCTGCAGGTGAGTTTGAAATCAATAGTGGCAGTACAGATAATTGTGGAGAGGTTACATTTACAGTAACACAATCAGAGTTTAGCTGTGAAGATTTAATAGACGGTCAAGTATCAACTGATGTAGAAGTAACTCTGATAGTTACAGATGGATCAGGAAATGTGTCGAACTGTACATCTACAGTCACTGTGATGGATGATATCGCTCCATTAATTACATGCCCAGGAACGACAACTGTAAACCTAGAGGCAGGCGCCTGTGATTATGTAGTACATTATATAGTAGAAGCATCAGACAATTGTGGGCTGGTAGCAGATGCAGAAGGCAATGAAATTACACAGACAGCAGGATTACCATCTGGCTCAGTATTTGAGCGAGGTACGACGACTAATACATTCGAAGTAATAGATGCTTCAGGAAATCTATCTACATGTTCATTTGATGTAGTGGTGTTAGAGTTTCCAAATCCAGTAACGGCTTTGAGCTGTAATGGAAATCTAAACATATCACTAGATCACAACTGTGAAGCGTATATAGGAGCGGATCAAATATTAGAAGGTGGCGGCTATGGCTGTTATGATGACTATGAAGTAACGATCAGCGGAGTTACAGGGCAGACGATCTTATCACCAGGGACATATTCCGTAACTATCACAGATCCGGATACCGGCAATAGCTGCTGGAGTGAAGTAACTGTAGAAGATAAACTAGAACCAACATTAGTATGTAGTGATTGTCCACCAGGTTCAATTATGCCTATCGAGTTACCATTTACAGGTACGTTAGATGCCAATAGCCCAACATGGACGCGTCCATTTGGTCAGGTAGGAGCATGCAACCCATCAGGAGTCGGAGTTGGAGTATCATACAGTACACATGAGTTTTTAGTATTGACAGGAGCAGATAGTGATTTTGAAGTAGTGACATTCATGGGAGATTCATTTATGGCGATCTATGAAGGTAGCTTTGATCCAACTATGCCATGTATGAATATGGTGACCAATAATGATGATAGCGTAGGTTTATTAAGTCAATTTGATGTGATGCTAGAAAGCAATACACAATACATCTTAGTAGTCACGACATACGAGCCAGGAACATATGGGGACTATGTAGTAGAGCTAGAAACAGAAGCAGAGTTAATAGTTGCACCACTGGAGTGTATATTTAAATGCTTTGATGAGGCGGCGATATTAGCTGGAGTACAGTCAGTACCATCTGCAGTAGCGATGGACAACTGTACAGCTAATCTACCAGTCACATATACAGATGTAGTTAGAGATGGAGAGACATGCGGAAGTAGAGTAATCACAAGAACCTTTAGTATTATGGGTTCAAATGGATTAGTATTGACAAGCTGCGTTGCGGAGTATCAACTGTTCCCAGCACAATTCAGTGATTTTATAACACCACCAGCAGTAGTATCCTTACCATGCGGAAGTGGAACAAGTCCAGAGGAAATAGAAGCATATTTTGATAATAAAATAGATACGGATGGCGACGGTATACCAGATACGGATATTAATCCAACAAATGATATCAACGATCCTAACTGTAACCTATCGGTAATAGAAAACAATGAAGGAACGAGCTTTGGCTATATCACATACCCAAGCTTAGGCTGTGACGGAAACACACATCTACAAGCAGTAGATAATAATATGTGTGGCTTCTACACGACGTACAGTGACCAAGAGATCCCAACGTGTGGTGCATCATGTGGTAGTAGTAATAAGAAAGTAATCAGAACGTGGACTATACTAGATTGGTGTAACGCAGATACAGCACCATTTATCTATATCCAAGTGATCGAGTCAGCAGATAATGAAGCGCCAACGATCGAACTAGTGGACGATTTTGGCGTAAGTGTAAATCCTTGGAATTGTCTAGGAGAGTTTAGCTTACCAGCACCGACATTGATGCATGATCTATGTTCAACAGAACTAAGTTACACGGTAAGCGGACCTGCTGGAACGACTTTATTAGCACCTAATACAACAAGTAATCCAAGTGATAACTGGATAGTATTCGGAGCACCGAAGGGAATAGTACCATTTACATACATAGTGTCAGACTGCTGCGGAAATACAAGTAGTGCGGAGCTGAAAGTAAATGTATATGATACGACTCCACCAGTACCAGTAGCTACAGAAAACATCATAATAAATCTAACTACAAGTGGACAGTTAGATTCTGATGGAAATGCGCAAGGATTTGCGAAGCTCTATAATACATCAGTAGATAAAGGGTCGTATGACGGTTGTAGTGATGTAAGAATAGAGATTAGAAGAGAGGAAAGCCCAGTAGCTTGTGGATATACAGGAAATAGCACATATGCTACAAATGATGATTTCCCAAATGCAGGAGATACTAACCCAACAAGAGCAGACTACGATCCAGATAACGGTGAGTATGTTAAATTCTGTTGTGCAGATATTCCAGATGTAGATCCAGTAACAGGGGTTGAGTATGGATTGATACCAGTAAGAATGAGAGTATTCGATGATGGAAACATGAACGGAATACTAGGAGACTGGGTAGATGCAGATAACGACGGTGTACAAGACGCAGGCGAATATGATAACTTCAACGAAACATGGGTAACTGTGCGAGTAGAAGGGAAAGCAATCGCTAGTATCGTATGTCCACCAGATGTAACATTGGCCTGTGATATGGATTATACAGATCCAGCGATGATAGGCACAGCAACTACATTAGCGCTTTGTGGAAGCGAGTCAGTAGACGTAACGTTTAATCCACAATTAGATGCTTGTGGAGTAGGATTTGTAATAGCCACATATACAGTTGTAGGATCGTCTAATCCTGTTATTTCATGTAACCAGAGAATAGATATCGAGAACCCATACCCATCATTTGATCCAGCAGATATAAACTTCCCAAGAAGTTTACCTACAAATGCGACACAGCAAATATCATGTACGGATGCCTTAACATATGCAGCACCGACATGGACAGCAGGTGCCTGTGACTTTATCGGATATACAGAAGAGGTAGATACATTCTTCTTCGAAGTAGATCCTAACACAGGAGCGCCAAATGATGCATGTTTCAAGATCTTAAGAAGATTCACGGTAATCGATTGGTGTGTGTATGATGCGACTAACGGACAAGATGGATTATATTATGGATCACAAACGATCAAGATCACAGATAGAGATGCGCCAGTTCTTAATAATTGTGTTGCACAAATGTTTGAAGTAGATGGAGAGTGTGTACGTACAAGTACAGTGCTTACTAATAATGCAACTGACTCAGGTAACTGTTCAAGTGATTGGTTGAAGTGGCAAGTGTTTGTTGATACTTGGGGCGATAATGTTATCGATTATGAGTATAGCTCATTCCTACCATCGAATGATAGTAACATTACAAATGATACCAATGGTAATGGAATCAATGATAAGTACTTAGCGCCAACAAATAGTGGAGAAGATGTGTCAATCACTGTATCAGAAGTAATTGAGTCAAGTATGTTTAATCATGTAGTGACTTGGAAGGTGACAGATGGTTGTGGTAATGTAGCATCTTGTACAACTACATTTATGGTAGTAGACAAGAAGGCACCAACACCATACTGTGTAAGTTTGAGTACAGCATTGATGGAGAATTCACAAGCAGTAGAGTTATGGGCAATAGATTTCGATTTAGGAGCTTTTGACAACTGTACAGCACAGGAGCATCTAAGATTTACATTCAGTAATACAGCACCAGAAGACGATAGTAGCTACGATGCATCACAAAGATCAAGTGCGATGTCATTTGGTACAGCAGGAGAAATTCCAGTGAATGTATATGTATGGGATGAGAAAGGAAATGTAGACTTCTGTACAGTAGTATTGACAGTAATCGACAATGGAGGATCCGGGCTTCGAGTATCAGGAATGGCAGCCACAGAACTAGGGGACGGAGTAGAAGATGCAGAGGTATTAGTAGAGGCGAATCTAAGTGAGTATCCAAGGATAGACATGAGTGCCTCTACAGGAGTATATGCATTTGAATCTAATCCAATAGGGATGGATTACGAAGTGAGTGTAATGAAAAATGACAACCATACGAATGGAGTAAGTACGTTAGATTTAGTGTTGATCCAACGACATATATTGGCCTTTGCAGATTTAGATAGTCCATACAAAGTAATCGCTGCGGATATCAATAGAGATGATAAAGTAAGTAGTATAGATGTAGTAGAATTGCGTAAAGTAATTTTAGGTGTACAAGAAGAGTTTAGTCAGAATACGTCATGGAGATTTGTAGATAGCGGACAGGTGTTTGCAGATATAAGTTCACCATGGCCAGTAGATGAGACAAGGACTATTTCAAGTTTGTCTACGGATATGGAAGCAGAGGATTTTGTAGCGGTTAAAATCGGAGATGTAAATGCGACAGCTACAGATAATGTATCAGGCGCGAGTACAGAAGTAAGAAGTAGTGAAACGCTTCTATTAGAGCTAGAAAGTAGATCGGTAAAAGCAGGAGAGCAGGTGGAGATAACACTAAGTAGTGGTGACTTTACATCGGTATCAGGATTGCAGATGACGGTAGAGTTTGACGGATTAGCATATACTGATGTATTGAGCAAAGCAATTGTAATAGGCGCACAGAATGTAGGGGTTATCAATGATAAAGTAATTACGATGTCATGGAATACCAACACAGCGATAACGACAAGTGAAGATTTATTTGTGATCAGAGCAGTGGCTACAAAAGATGGTAACATCAGCGAAATGATCAAAGTAACTGATAGAGTAATAACACCAGAAGTTTATATAGGGTCAAGTTTAGAAGTACAGAATGTTGAATTAGGAATCAGAGGAGGTAAGGAAGTGGTATTAATCAATGAATTGATGCAGAATGAGCCTAACCCATTCAAAGAGATGACAACTATAAGCTTCAAGCTAGCGAAAGCAGGCAAAGCAGTATTGACTATAAGAGACGTTACCGGTAAAGTGTTTAGAAAAGTAAGAGGAGAATATAGCGCAGGAAAGAATACGATAAGTATATCGAAGAGTGAATTAAATGCATCTGGAGTATTATTTTATACCCTCGATTCAGGAGAATTTAGCGAGACTATGAAAATGATTGTAGTAGAGTAGAAGTAGAAAAGCTTTATTTTAAATATAAAAATCCCATCCAATGAAAGTTGGATGGGATTTTTTTAATTATTTAAATTTAGTTTTTGTCAACAGTAACATTACTAATAAAGCGAATTAGTCACTGTAAACATTAACATTGTAAAGTATCTATAGAGTCCTTTGCTTCTTCTACTGACATTTCGAATTCGTCGCCATATCCGTTTTCTCTATAACATGCTTCTAATCCTTCTAGCGCAGTAATATAGTCTAAGAAGGCAGTTTTGTAAGCGTTGCAGTTTTCAGGGGTTGGATCATTTGCGAAAGCTATGCTTGCAATATTGATTGCGTCCAGTTCATCTTCAAAGGCTATTGAAAAATTAATGTTGCAGTCTTCGATATCATCCTTGTCATCTCCACAAGAAGTGAAGCTTAAAATAGAGATAGAAAAGAAAAAATACAGTAATAGTTTGGTGGGGTTTAATGTTTTCATTTGGGTAAATTTTTTAGGTGATTCCCAAAACAGTAGAAATGGTTTTTTATTGTTATGGGTAGAATAATTGAATCATTAAAATTAATTTTTAATTTTAATAACATCAAGTATTTGAGACTAATGATATTGATGTTTTTGTTTCTCGACTTCAGTTGGTTTGTTGGGATTAGTATTTTTTTAGATTTTAACTGTCTGCCATTTTTTTAAACTTTCCTGCTTTGTCTGCCACTTCACTACTCATCAATACCGCGATGGGTTGGGTGGATTCAAATTGACTTAATATGATGCGTGCAACACCTATGATAGGAAGCGCAAGTATAATTCCGCCCACACCCCACATGCTTCCAAAAAAGACTAAAGATAGTACAGCAAATAATGGATTGACATTAACTTTGTCACCTACTATTTTTGGTGTGATTACATTACCTTCTAAGAACTGAATGACGGCATAATAAATTACTATAGCTATAGGCTGCCAATTGTGGTCGGCTGTGGCTAACGCAAACAAAAAAGGCAGTAGTCCGCCAAGTGCTGTACCCACATAAGGTATCACCGCTAATAAGCCAGCTAATGTTCCCCAGAATAAAGGGTATTCAATTCCGATCAGCCATAAACCTAGGCTATTAAGTATGGACAAAAGGATAATTACAATAGCTAATCCTCCTATATAAGCTTGAACAATTTCTTTAATTTTAGTAAGAGTCTCTCTTATGTTTGGTCTCAATTGCTTTTCGAATTGAAAGACAATAAAGTTTCTAATACTTCTTCTGTAGTATAGAATCAAGAAGGAGTAAATAAAAGTAAGAGCTAATGAAACGGCTACTGAAGATGAGGAAATAAAACCTTGTCCAAGTATTCCTAACGGTTCTTTTAGTGAGGATAAAGAAGTAGATTCTGTCAGAGCATTTCGGTTGATTTTTAGAAACGGAATTTCATTGCTTACCCAGCTTAATGCTTTGTCTACTCCAGTTTGCATATTGTTTTTGATCTCTGGAAGAGATTCCACAATGCTACTCATCTGCGTGGTGAATAGATAGGCTATAAGAGATAAGGGGAGTAAGACGCTCAGGAAGCTTAGAGAGATAGATATGGGCTTAAATTTTACGATCTTTATTAATCGTTTATCTATTGGGTACAAGTAAACAGCCAATAACACTCCAAAGATAAATGGAACAATGATGGATGATCCTATATACATAAGAAATCCCACTCCAAGTATCACAAAAAGAGCATATGCAAGGTTTTGTAAAGTAGTGTTGACAGTCATGTTATTGCTTTAGTTTGTTTTGAGTATTTCGACCAAGATATGTATAATAAGTATCAATAGTAATAGAGATAAATAATCTATGATGTCAATTGATATGTAATATCAGTTGACCCAAAACTATATTGTCGCTTATTGTGATCTTATGTCTTATTGCTGCACTGGATAGTTGTGCTGTGTTGGTGTAGATTATAGATACTACTAGACGATAAGGATTTATTAGGCTAGGAAAGTTCAATTCAAAATTGGTATAAAGTCACCTCATAAGTATAGCGAGATATCTTATAAGGTGACTTGCTGTTGCTGATAGTACTAGAATTTATCAATAAAGTCTTTAACTTCCTCTTTTGTTTTTCCCATCAAAATTTGAAGCCTTCCCAGTAATTCATCTTCCTGTCCTTCTTGGTAGGCAAGATCTTCATCGGATGCCTCTGCAAACTCTTGCTTTATAGATCCTTTTATTACGTTCCAGTTTCCTTTGATTTTATCTGTTATTGCGCTCATGGTTATAATGTTTATGTGATTAAAAAATGTTTGTGATATGTATGAGTTGATAATTGTACTATATATTAGTTTTAGTCTTTTAGTATATTTCTTATCTTCAAAATCCATTCGCCTATTAAGGCATATAATCCTGAAGTGGTAAAATTGCTTTTGTTGGCTAGCCTACGAAAGGTAGTTGCAATTGCTAATGGGATTTCATCGACTTTGTATCCAATGTCAGGCATGAGGTAAGAAGATAGATCTAGATTGCTGAGGTTTTGAGTTAAAAGCTCCTTGGCTATTTCATTTCTTCTTAATAAGTAGGCCTTACGTTCTTCTATTGAGTTCATGGTCTATATGTTTTTTAAAATAAGATTGTTAAAGAATCTTATCATTGGTTTTTTGATTAATATGCCTCTCAATAAGTATAAGCATATAGCTAGTACTATCATAAATCCTACAGTGGCTAAAATTGCCATAGGATACGAGGCAAATATTTTTGCTAGAGTCACAATAGCCAATACAGCCAATAGTACGAATACGATGAAACCAATAAGAGACAGTAGGGCACCAATAATTATTTTACTCAGGATGTCGCCACTCTTTTCTAAAATCTCTATTTTTTTAAGCTCAATAGTATTCGCAACTATTTCATCTAAGTATTCTTTATTTTCTCCTATATCCCTTAGTAGCTTACTTTTCATTGGTTGTTCGATTTTAGAAGTTGTGGCTGTGATGAATTAATAAAAAAAGCACTATCCAGATTTTCCAAATAGTGCTTTTTACTTTTTGGAGTGTATTGTTTTACGACTTCATTCCATTTTCTATCGCTTGTTGTGCTTTAGAAGCACCTAATTTCAAGTCGCTTATTTTGTCACTAGCTGATGCCAATGCAGCATTTGATTTTTCTTGAAATGTTTCTTTGATTTCTGACATTTTCGTCGACGCTAGATCAAGGGCATCTTGAGATTTAGCTTTAACATCATTAGCTAATGTTTTAGCCTTTTCAGTAGTATCGTTGGCAAATTTATTTGTTTTTTTAGAAATGTCTTTTCTTAGTTTTTTACCTGCTGGAGTTTGTAAGTAATAAGTTGCTGCAGCACCTGCAAGTGCTCCGGCTATTAACAATAATCCATTTTTATTTCTTTTAGTCGTATCCATCTCTGCTTGATTTTTAATGTGTTAATAAATATTATGTATTCTTCTTACTTATTGTAAGTGTAATTGTTCGGTATGATCGATTTAAATAATCGATTTGTTTGTTCTATGCAGCACCTATTCCTCTAGCTTTAAGCGCAGTTTTTAGTTTCGTTCTGGCGAAGTTAATTCTAGATTTTACTGTACCAATAGGGATGTTAAGAGATTCTGATATCTCATTATATTGATAGCCATTGACGTGCATGATGAACGGCATTCTACTCTTGTAGCTCAGTTCACTGATGCAATCTTTGATCTCTTTAATTCTCATATTAGACAATGCATTGTTGGCAAGCGTGTTTTTTGACTCGATGTAATTAGTAAAGTCTTCTATAGGTTTGTTTACTACGCCTCTTTTCTTCTTTTTGTTATATCCAGTAATGAATGTGTTTTTAAGAATAGTAAAAGACCAACTTTTGAAGCTTGTGCCAGGTCTAAATGTGTGCATAGCTCTAAATGCTTTCATAGCAGTCTCTTGTACTAAGTCCTCTGCTGCTGATACATCATTAGTAAGTTTTCTAGCGAAATTCTTTAATGCTGTATAATTATCTGAGTAATAAGTATTGAATTGTGATTCTGTCATGATTGTTATATTTTGATTAGCTTGTTTGATTAGTATAACCTCACAATCACTACATTTGTTCATAAAAGACACAAAATAGTTTAATGGTATATGTATAATAAACACAATATTTTGTATAAATAGTTGATAGTTAGCTATTTATGCTTTTGTGAATTTTTATTAAAAAAATGATTATAATATTCTATTGTTGATTATTGGACATAAAAAAGCCTCATTCAAACAATGAATGAGGCTTTTTTATAGTGTGATTTTGAAGGTGTGTACCTTATATTCACATTTTAGTTGCTTTGTGCTTGCTTTGAATTGCTGATCGCTTTTATAACAGTTTCGTTGTATGCTAGCAAGTGCTCCATCAATTGGATAAAATTGTCAATATCAAAAGTCAGTTTTTCTTGATCAGGGGAAGCATTGATAATTGCACTCTTTTTAAAACTATAAAAAGCTTTAAACCCCTCTAAGACCTTTCTAATCTTTACGGATTTACTTACAAACTCAGCTATATTAGCATTATCTTCGATTTCCAATGTTTGTGAGTTATTTGGATCGGATTTGAATTCTTCTGTAGCAAAAGTGGGGTAATCTTGGTTTTCTTGTAATTTCTCTTCTATAAGACTTCTTACGCTAATATCGAATAGTCTAGCTAATTCTAAAATGATACGAAGTCTCGGTTCTACGTTTTTACTTTCGTAAGCAGCAATATTGGATCTTTTAATCCCTAGTTTGATGGCTAGTTCTTCTTGGTTGTACTTACTTTTTTTGCGCAGGTACCTTATATTATGTGCAAGTATTGTTGTAGTATCTGACATGGTGTTGAGTATTATATTCTATATTCAGTCTTATTACTAGATTTAATTTGATTATGTTCGCTTTGAACTCAATAGTAATAGTTAATATTAATGCAATGTTAATAATAATAACATTTTATTGCAAGATTTTAGTTCTATTTATACACAAATGATATTTTACTAATGAAGCCTGTAAAGAGGAAGCATATTCCAAGACCTACTCACTTTGGCAAAAATCTTAGATTTCTTCGTCGTATGAAAGGTTTAAGTCAGTCTGCGATTGCAAAGGCAACTGATATGACGAGAAATAATATAGCATCATATGAGTCTGGCTTAGTGGAGCCCAATGCTAAGAACTTTTATAAAGTGTCTAAATATTTTTCTGTAGATCCAAAGAAAATGCTCGATTCTATATTGTCAGAAAACCCGACCGAGATCAGTCAGGTAGATATTTCAACAGATAATATAGTTGATCAATATTTAACGGACCATATGGAGCAGTTTGTTATACAGACTAATGAGATGACTAAAATATTGGAGGGGTATCAAACATTTTATGATTTGCAGAGAGAATCGACTGTGGATAAGTCTACGCGCGAACTATACTCTACAATGGATGATCTCCTTAGTCTCCTTAAATCCCTTATTAAATCTAACTGGGACCTGATTCAGAGTGTATATCCTGAAGAAGAGGAATAGACTTAGCCCATTAATACAGTTCTTAATTGATTTTTATACTTATCACATAATAATATGTATTAGGTACTTATGTACGCTCCTTCCATAAATTTTCTTTTTGCATCGAACAGAATCGGCTCTTCCATAGTATCATAGGCGATATTAATTTTCTTCACGATTTAAAAAAGAACATTATGGATACGAGTAACGTAAGTAAAGCATTACAAGATTTAATTATAAGATTGCAAGATTCAGAGAAGGGATTCAGAGAGATACGAAAAGTAACCTCAAATGTCAGTCTCCAAAAATGGATGGACAGATATGCTGATGAAAGACATAAAATGCATCAAGTGCTAGAAGGTCACGTAGCAGCCAGAGGAGATAACGCAACTGTAACAACCAGCCTATTAGGAGACTTACATAGAATATTTATTGATCTGAAACTCAGTGCAATGGATGAAGATTTTAATGCTATTGTCAATGAGATAGAAAGAGGGTCGTCACGATTGATAGAGGACTATGATACTGTCATGAGTGAATTAGACCTTCCGCTCAGTCTCAAGAACAATTTAATATACCAGCAAGGCATTATTAAGGCCGAGTTAGAAGAGTTATTAATTCTCAAGAAAGAGCTAAATGCCGTAGAGGCATAGTTTGTTTTGATTATGCCCTATCCAACTGCAGATTGGATAGGGCTATTTTTTAGCGGTGCTGTGATTTAACCTATTTTTTAGTGCAACTATAGTATAAGAAAAGCTATTGTTGTATGCGTATTGCGATATAGTTTTATGCTCATAAAGTTGATGCTTATTAGATGTTTATTTGCGATATGTTTTTAAATTACTTCAGCATATTATCTACGTAATCAAAATTAAACGCATGAAAAATGTAATATTTCTGTTGTGTATCGGCACAGCATGTATGGTACTGTTCTCTGCCTGTCAAGAAAATCCCAATCTTAATAAGAAAGGAGTGGATATTATTGAATCTAAATTGACATACGTAGATAGGTCGCATCAAGCCTATCAAGACACTGTGTATATCCCTATTTATTCTGACATATATAGTGAATCGAGTTTAAGGTCGACATTGCTCACGGCTACATTGAGTATTCGTAGTACTAGTCTTACAGAAAACACTTATATACATGCTATAGAATATTACAATACTCAAGGTGAATTGGTGAAGTCCTACCTTGACCGTAGCTTGTTGCTAGCTCCCTTACAATCTATTGATTATGTTATTGATCGAGATGATAATTCTGGTGGAGTTGGCGCTAACTTTATAGTAGAGTGGGGCGCGGATCATAATGTGAAACCACTTTTTCAAGCAGTAATGATAGGTACTTCTGGACAACACGGCCTTTCGTTTGTGACAGAGGGAGTGTCAATTAAGAAATAAAGGGTAGTTACAAATTTTAAATAAAAAGATAGATTATGCTTGAAGATTTAATGTTGCAACTTGAGTCGTATTACGATTCTTTAGTAGTGCTTATACCAAAGCTTGTCATTGGAGCAGTTCTAGTAACGATATTCTTATTTGCCTTACGGTATTTGCGTAGAAGAGTAGTAAAGTTTGCAGGATTGAAAGCGGATGATCAATTGTTGGTAGGTTTTATTGATAATATTTTTAGGACAGTGAACATATCCTTAGGAGTTTTACTTTTTCTATACGTAATAGGTCAGGCTGGATTGGCAAGTAGTGTGCTGGGAGCAGCGACATTGTCTTCTGTTGTGATAGGATTTGCTTTCAAGGATATAGCCGAAAATTTTCTTGCAGGAGTCATAATGGCTTTTAATAGACCTTTCAGATTAGGCGATACCATTATGACGGGTTCTGTAGAAGGAAGTATCATAGAGATGAGTTTGAGAGATACACACGTAAAAACATTTGACGGAAAAGATGTTTTTGTTCCTAATGGTCAAATAATAAAGAATCCATTATATAACTATACTATAGATGGTTTTATCAGGGGAAACTTTACAATTGGAGTTGATTACGATAGTGATATAGAGCAAACCCGAAAAATCATTTTGGAAGTAGTTGAAAATGTGCCTGGGGTGCTTAATGATACGAAACCTCCTCGTACACATGTAAAGAATTTAAACACAAGTACGGTAGATATAGAAGTACATTATTGGATCAATACACTTAATAAAAAATACAGTGGACTAGAGATAAAATCTTTAGCGCAGTCACGAGTGATTATGGCATTGAAGGAATACAATATAGGTATGCCTGCAAATATTGTCGAGATCAAAAATTATGAATCTTCACCTTTAAAGGCAGCTCAGTATTAAAATATTCAATGAGGCTGCCGTGTGTTAATTAATTAAAATTAAAAAACAAAATATGAACGCAGCAGAACTCATGATACAATGTTTAGAGCAAGAAGAGGTACGGTATATTTTTGGAGTGCCTGGGGAGGAAAATGAAGATTTCATGTTTGCTCTAGAAGGATCAAGCATAACGTTTGTGCCTACGAGACATGAGCAAGGTGCCGCTTTTATGGCCGATGCATGGGGTAGAATTACTGGTAAGGCAGGCGTATGTTTAGCTACTTTAGGTCCTGGAGCAACTAACCTTTTCACAGCAGTGGCTGATGCCCAACTTGATAAAGCTCCATTAGTGGCGATTACAGGCCAAGGTAGTTCGCAGAGGTTGCATCATGAAAGTCATCAAGTTATTGATGTAGTACAGATGATGGCTCCCATAACAAAATGGAACACGAGTATACATAGTCCAGAAGTTATTCCTGAAATCGTTCGTAAAGCTTTCAAAACTTCTGAAGCTGAAAAGCCTGGAGCTACACATATAGAGCTGCCAGAAGATATAGCAGGATCTAAACTTGTGAATCATCAAGGTAAAATAGAAAGATATAATGTGCGTCGACCTATTCCAGATTCGGAGGCGATAGGTTTGGCTTTGGCAACTATAAAAAATGCGACACGTCCTATAATAATTGCTGGAAATGGAGCAATTAGAACTAGAGCGAGTAAAGCACTCACCCATTTTGCAAAGACATTTAATATTCCTGTAGCTAATACTTTTATGGGTAAAGGAGCTGTCTCCGCACGAGAGTCGGTCTGTATGGGTGCCATAGGCTTAGGCTTCAAAGATTATATTATTGAGGCAATGGAGATGGCTGATGTCGTGATCACTGTGGGGTATGATATTGCAGAGTATGATCCCATCCATTGGAATAAAGATCGTGATAAGCAGATCGTTCATATGGACTTTGAGTCAGCAGAAGTATATACGCATTATAATCCCCAAATAGAAGTGGTAGGTGATGTTGCTTCAGGAATCAATATGCTTTCTGAACAGCTCGATCGAGGGCCATATCAAGATTGGTATAGTTCTATTCGCAATCGAATTTATGAATCTATAAATTCTTATTCACTAGAAACAAACGATACGACTTTTAATACTCCTGGAGTAATAAATGTGGTAAGACAGGTGCTGCCTGATCATGGCTTACTTATTAGTGATGTAGGTAGTCATAAAATGTGGATAGCACGAAACTATCATACTCAATGTCC
>CALKJD010000028.1 GCA_937995755.1 uncultured Saprospiraceae bacterium
AACTAGTAAGTAACTCATCATCGTGATTATACACGATAGTACCGCCAGTACTTTTAAGATAATGATACATTTCGGATTTAGCTTTTATAACTCCTTCATAACCGCCGAAACCTTCTAAATGTGCTTTCCCTATATTCGTAATTAGACCAACATCTGGCAATGCAATATTACACAAGTCATGGATTTCTCCCACGTGGTTAGCCCCCATTTCAACTAGCATTAGCTCATGCTCAGGAGTTGCGTTTAATATTGTCAATGGTACTCCTATATGATTATTAAAGTTACCTGCAGTAGCGAGCACTTTGTACTTGGTAGATAGCGCTGCATGTAAAAGCTCTTTGGTCGTAGTTTTACCATTGCTACCCGTAAGTGCTATTACCGGTAAGTTTAATGCTAGTCGATGATGTGTGGCAAGAAGCTGTAGAGTTGCTAAAGAATCTTCCACAAGGATCACTCTGTCATCCTTACTATCGTATTCTTCATTATCGATGACTACTAGGCTAGCCCCAGACTTAAGTGCCTGATTTGCAAATTCATTTCCATCAAAACGCTCCCCTTTTAATGCCAAATAGACAATTCCTGCAGTTACCTTTCTTGAATCAGTAGTTAATCTAAAATTGCTTTCACAAAAATGTGTGTATATTTTTTCCAGAGTAGTCATAATACTTTATTTCAGTAGCCCAAAAATAAAAGAAGCCTCAGTATTACTACTGAAGCTTCACATTATATTATTAAAGAAAGAGACTATTTATATCTTCTCTTCACTTTACTTCCTTTCTCTTTGAATACATTTCCACCAGTATCTTCGTTACCTGATGCTCCACCCATTCTGATCATAGCACATCTGAATCCAATATCTCTATAACCTTTACTTTGCTGCTTAAACTTTCTAGCTCCAGGAGACAACCAGAAAAGTCTGTCAGCCCATCCGCCACCTTTTACAACTCTTGTCTCATCGTTAACTAATGAACTCTCACCGTAGTTATATTGAACATATTCAGAATCATCATCCTTAAAGTCAATCACGTTAGCTTGTTTGTAGTTTTCTCTACCTTCAGCTTCAGCATCATCAATAACTTGGTATTTGATTCTACCTAAACTATCTTTCTCTACAGGGTTACCATCTTCATCTCTAACCACTTCTTGGAATATATTACCTCTATAAGGGTTAAGATCTTGTTGTTCTGCATCTACTAATGATTGACTAGTCATAGGTCTGTAAACATCTGCAGTCCATTCTGCAACGTTACCCGCCATATTATATAATCCAAAATCATTTGGTAAGAATGTTGTTACAGGACCAGGAGTAGAAGCATTATCATTAAGTGCTCCAGCCATACCCATGTAATCACCACCACTTCTCTTGAAGTTAGCTAGAATCTTACCTTGAGCTCCATTTCTTGTTTTATATCTAGCAGTATTACCATTCCACGGATAGATTCGTCTATCTGTAATCAATTCGTCCTGTGTACCTGCTTGGTTACCTTGAAGTGCAAGAGCAGCATATTCCCACTCAGCTTCTGTTGGCAATCTGTAGTCTGGCAATAATATACCATCTTCAAATCTTACTGCACGTTCACCACCTTCGATAGCTTTATCTTCAAGATTTTTACGAACATCACCTACGTATTGTCCATCAAGATAAGCTTCAGTGTTAAATGCATCAGAATCTTTTTCTTCAGCAGTAGGGTTAAGTATTCCTCTATTGATAAGAAGTGACTTGTTTACTGCATCAGTTCTCCACTTACTGTATTCAACTGCTTGTTCCCATGATACACCTACTACTGGATACTCATCATAAGATGGGTGTCTTAAGTATGTACGCACTAAAGGCTCGTTAAATGCAAGCTCTTCCCTCCATACTAATGTATCAGGTAATGCATCTTGAAATACTTCTGGATAAGATACATATGTTCTTTTAAGATAGTATAAATATTCACGGTAGTCAATATTTGCTACTTCTGTTTCGTCCATATAAAAAGAAGATACAGTTACTCTTCTTGGAATATTGTTCCATTCAAAGGTAACATCCTCTTCAGTAAGTCCCATGGTGAAAGTTCCACCTTCGACCAATACTAGATTAGGACCATTGATCTGACCTTCATAATCAAGCTTTTCGAAACCACCATATTCAGGGTTATTATACTCCCATCCAGTAGTCCTTGAGACCTCGTTCTTTCTACCGCAGCTTGACATGATCAATACTACGCCTAGAAGAGCGCCACTTAGTTGAAAAATTCTATTCATTCTTTAAATAGTTGTGTTTGTTCTATAATAGCTAGCAAATATATACAAAAATGTTTCTAAGCCAAGCTTTATTTTATCTTGAGACGTCTATCATTCAAATAGTTATGATCTGAATGTTAAAGGTCACTCTCACGTTTGTAGGTTTAACTCATAAACTGTACCACATTCCTATCTAAATAGGCTTAGGCAATCATTATACTTTGATTTTTTTGGCAAGAGGCTGTCAAAAGTACAAATTAGCCCCAATTCGTGCGATCCTCCAGAGTTAACTCCTAGACCTGAAACTGTAAGATCATAACTGTAACTAATCTTAAACATTCCACTTCGTACGCCCATACTACCAATGACAGCATCACCATTGTTAGCCGTATCTCGGTACCATAATCCAGTAAAAAAAGCTCCGAAATCTACGTATGCTCCAGCATTAATTTGACGAAATGGTCCTTGCTTTACAAAAACTATGTTTGGAGATATGAACGCCGAAGAAAGTCTATTATTGCCTTGTTCAAGATCTATTTGCATACCTCCATGGACCGTAAAGCGAGTAGGTATCCCTCCATCTATATTTTCAATATTGTTTAAATATCCATTATCAGGATTATTAAGGTGCTTGAGACCTATCCCTCCATAAAACTTACTATTATAGATCATTACTCCTGCGCCTACATCTGGATAAAATCGGGTACCTATATCTGAGAGATTTTCTTGTGTGGGGTATCTGGTCCCTCCAGGGCTAACCGCTCCATACTGAGGATCTAATTGATCGAAAAAAATCAATTTACTAGGATCTAAACGAGACTGCACCAATCCCATTTCTATCCCTAACTTGATATATGTATCTTTTTTTACATAAATCCTGTAAGAATAGAGGCCTGACAACTTTGTAGTTTTCAATGTACCATCTCCTGCATCATCTACTAATATAGATGCGCCAAAACCACTATTGAATCTAGGTGAAAACTTATCATAACTCAGCATGTAAGTATTATATACAGAAGAGAAACCTGGCCATTGCAATCGATAATTAGTAGCTACCAATGGACCAATAGTGTTACCCGCAAATGCTGGATTAATCTGGTTAGGCGCATTATAGAATTGTGAAAATATAGGATCTTGGGCCCTAGCCTCTGCTAACACCATTGTCAATAAAACACATATCCAAATCCAAAGCCTCATATAAATCTCTAATTGTCGGCAAAATTATCAGTTTTCTGCTAATTACGCGTAAGTATTTAGCAAAAGGTATTCTAAGCATTATTATTGCATACGAATAGGTATAAATGTTAAAAAGCATCTACATGGAGACATTTCACTTATCTGAGAGTTTTTTATTTGACTTTAGAAGCAATAGCGACTTCTATTTCACGTTTTGTTGCAATAAGAAACCAAATTCTGATAATTAGTGCTCGATGAGCGTGTTGCTGTAAGAAAAGTAAAAAAATAACACCTTTACAGACTAACACTTTTCCGTTGCTTAATGTTAATATGCATGTTATTACCCAAACTATTACATATGATCCGTTTACGTTCTATTCTACTTATTTCCTTCTCTATCGTCTCTTTTGCAATTTTAGGCCAATCCAATCAAGGAGTTAAGAACTTTACTTGGTCTGAAAAAGATATTCAAATAGATCCTGTATCTGGTGAATCAATGACAATATATACCGTTAACGACGGACTACTACGTAGAGCACATCCTGAAATTCCTGTTTATTCGGATCAAATAAAACTAGGCGCTAATTATCAGGTTTCAATTCAAGCTACGATAACAAAGTCTAGCCCTATCAGTATTAATACTCAAGAAGCTAAAGATCATATAGCTAACGACCTTAAAATATGGTCCAAAGTAGAGAAGAATAGAGGACAATATTATTTAACATATGGGTTCACACCAGTAATTCGCTCTAATTCTGGATACGAAAAAGTTGAACAAGTGCGTATCTCCATGGATTACGGAGCTCCAATAGTAGAAAAAAGAGGCGGCCCTTCGTTTACAAACAATTCTATATTTTCAAGTGGCTCCATTTACAAGGTTTCTTTTTCTAAGTCTGGTGTATACAAATTAGACTATAACTACTTAAAAGACCTAGGCGTAGATGTAGATAACATTAATCCCAAAAACTTAGCGGTATATACGAGTGAAGGGAAAGCTCTAGCTGAAAACATCAATGAAAATAGGTTTGATGACCTGATAGAATCTGCGATTTTCTTTCAAGGTGAATCAGATAATACTTTTAACCCCTCAGACTATGTGTTATTCTATGCCACAGCTGGTGAAAGCTGGAATACTGCAAATGCTGAGTACAATTACGAAAAGAACATATATTCTGATATCAATTATGCCTACATCAAGGTGAAAGACTCTGGCGCAAAAAGATTAGGTAGTAGCACATCTCTAACGGCAACAGCATACACATCTTCAGTATACAATAGTCTACAGCGGTATGAAGAAGACAAAATAAATTTATTGGCAGATTTTTCTGCCACTCAAGGAACTGGTCAACTATGGTTTGGAGATAGATACAACACAATAAAAGAATATGACTATACCAGCAAATTTGACCTCTCTGGATACATTCCTGGAGAAGAGATCGCAGTAAAAATGGGATTTGCTGGAAGAAATGATGAATCAACTTCAAGAGTATTTCTTGACATAGATGATAATACTTTAGACAAATCATTATCAAGAATAAATGATAGTGGAAGTATAAGTACTAATAGATATGCGAATTATGCTCTAATGAATACTTCTACCACGATCACTAATCCTAATGGAAAAATTATAGTAAGGTATCCATATCAAGGTGATAATGTGTCTGAAGGCTGGCTAGATTACTTACAACTCATCGTTCCAAAAACATTAAATTTCAGTAATACTCCGATACTTATATCAAATAAAGAAAGTATAAACCATAGCAGTACGTCACTTAACCTTACAGGAAGTCCAGACCACATATGGGATATCACCAGTCTCGATGATATTAAAAGTGCTTACGTAGATGGCAACCAGATTAAATATAATTCTGAAGATGAATTAAGATTATTCTATGCCTTTAACGAATCTGCAGCTGCAACTCCGACTAAAGTAGGAATTGTAGAAAACCAGAATCTACATGCAATTAATGATATAGAGTTACTTGTACTTTATCATCCAACATTTGAAAATGATATCACAAGATATGTAGAACATAGATCAGCTTACAGCAATGTAAATGCACTAGCGGTTAACATAAACCAGGTTTACAATGAATTTTCTGGTGGGAAAATGGATCCATCTGCAATAAGAGATTTTGCGAAGATGATATATGATCGAAGCTTAAATTTTAAGTATCTCCTGCTAGTAGGTGATGGCTCGTATGATTACAAACAACTTACACCAGATGTACCTAATCATAACTTTATACCTGCGTATGAAACTAAGGAGTCATTAGACCCGATAGATGGATTCCCATCAGATGATTTTTATGGATTACTTGATCTTAACGAAGGTACTGATCTAGTGGGCCAATTAGACATCGCGGTAGGTAGGTTCCCTGTAAAAACGGCTGACGAGTTTTCTGGATTAGTAGATAAGTTAATTCATTATGATACTCATCCTGATACACAAGGAGACTGGAAACTAAAACTAGGATTTGCTGCAGATGACGAAGATTCTGGAAGACACCTTATTGATACTGAAGACATTGCCAATCGAACGAAACTGAGATATCCTGATTTCAACCAACAGAAAATATATTTTGATGCATTTGTCCAAGAGTCTACTCCAGGAGGAGCTAGATTTCCTGATGCCACAAAGGAACTTAACAATTCAGTATTCAAAGGATTGCTAGTACTAAACTATCTCGGACACGGAGGACCCAAAGGATGGGCTCAAGAGAGAGTCCTTCAAGTATCGGATGTTCAAAGCTGGAACAATTACAATAGCATACCATTACTAATAACTGCGACATGTACATTTGCAGGATATGACGAACCTAGCGTAGAGAGTGCCGGCGAAGCAAGTCTTCTCAATGAAAATGGAGGTGCTATAGGCCTTTTCTCTACTACAAGAGCTGTATTTGCAAGTGATAACAAAAGATTAGTTAATTCTGTCTATGACACCATGTTTACTACTCAGGGAGGCCAACTCCAGACACTAGGTGAGATCATGGTACGAGGAAAAAATAGTAATTTTCAAGATACCCTGAGGATCAATGCTCGTAAATTTTCTTTACTAGGAGATCCATCAATGAGGTTATCCGTTCCACTTCTCAATGTAAATACATCAAAGATTAATGGTATAAATGTTAACGAGTTCTCTGACACCCTCAGAGCTTTGGAACAAGTAACTATTGAAGGAATTATAACAGATCAGAATGGTCAATTAGTCAATGATTATAATGGTATCGTCTACCCTACCATATTTGATAAGGAATCAACTTTAAAAACGCTGGCTAATGATTCCAATAGTGGCGAAAAGGCTTTTAACATATTTAAGAATGTACTTTTTAAGGGAGCCGCTACCGTAACGAATGGTGTATTTTCCTTCACTTTTGTGATACCCAAAGACATCAACTATGCATATGGTAATGGACGCATCAGTTACTACGCAACTAATTCGGATCGAATAGACGCTAAAGGGAGCAATGATGAAATTATTATCGGAGGAACAAGCAATAACATCATCTCGGACAATCAAGGGCCTGACATCCAAATATTCATGAATGATGAGAGTTTTGTATATGGCGGCATTACAAGTCCAGATCCTGTCCTCCTTGTAAAATTAGAAGATGAGAACGGTATCAATGTAGCTGGAACAAGTATTGGACATGATCTTAGTGGTACTCTTGATGAAGACAACCAAGGTACTTTTATCATGAACGACTTTTATGAAGCTACTGTGGACAATTTCCGTCAAGGATCTGCTAGATATCCAATTTCAGAGCTTGAATCTGGTAGACATAGTATTACGGTAAAAGCTTGGGATGTACTTAACAATAGCTCTGAGGCCAGATCCGAGTTTATAGTTATAAAAGATGGAGATAATGTCTTAGAACATGTACTGAACTATCCTAATCCGTTTACCACCAGTACTAATTTCCAATTTGAACATGATCTAGCAAGCACAGAACTTGACATTCTAGTATCCATTTATACAATTACAGGAAAAGTAATAAAGTCCATAGAAGCCACTAAATACAGTTCAGGTTTCCGAATTGATGATATACATTGGGATGGCACAGATGATTTTGGTTCTGATATTGGAAAAGGAGTGTATCTCTACAAAATAAAAGTACGATCAGATGAGTTAAATCTTGTCAGAGAGAGCGAATTCGAGAAACTAGTGATATTAAAGTAAGATGCTAGCTATCCAAAATGCTTCTTTTGATAAGAATTACATTATAGAATTAACCATTGAAAACGGAAAAGCCCTAACTCATTCATAAGTCCATATACTATTTACAGGTACAATATTGAACGTGTTAGTATTTATTCAAATACTATTTTATTTTTGCAAGTGTTTACTGAAGGACATTTGAGCACGATGATTGCTTACAGTCTAAGTAACGAAAGAACATATCATAAAAGATAATAATGAAAAAACTAATTTTTAGCTGTGCAGTATTCATTGCACTTATCAGCAATCCCCAATTCATGTTTGCTCAATTTGGATTTAACTCTGAAGCAGGTTGTATAACTAACATCGGTGAGTCAGACTGTATTTCTAATGCTGTAATATCAGCAATGCCATTCCTTAGGATAGCTCCTGATGCAAGAGGTGGATCTATGGGTGATCTCGGTATAGCATTATCCCCTAACTCTAATGCGATGCATTACAATGCGAGTAATCTAGTATGGGCAGAAGAGGAAACGGCATTATCGGTAACATACACTCCCTGGTTACAAGAGCTTAATCTTAACGATATATATCTAGCTTATCTTTCAGGATATAAAAAAATAGATGATTTACAAACTGTTGGGTTTGGACTTAGGTTTTTCTCTTTGGGAGAAATCAGTTTTACGGATAACGATGGAAGAAGTACCGGATCTGGTAAACCAAGAGAATTTGAATTATCAGGAGCTTATGCGCGTAAGCTGAGTGATAAGCTATCTGCAGGACTTACTGCAAAATACATATTCTCTAACCTTGCTAGTGGGCAGATGGCAGGCGGACTTGATATTAACTCTGCTAATGCATTTGCAGCTGACTTCTCTCTTACATATAGATCAAAGGGTAAAACTGGAGGTTATAAGAGTGAATTTGCAATGGGTTTAGCATTAACTAATATTGGATCTAAAGTAAGTTATACTAATCAAGCAGTAAAGGATTTCCTTCCTGCAAATTTTGGTCTAGGAACGGCGCTCAAACTTGAACTAGATGATTTCAACACTGTAGAATTTGGCTTAGATATCAATAAGTTAATGGTACCTACACCTGTAGCGAGACTATTATCTGACGGAACTGAAAATCCTGAATATGATCCAAGTGGAGATGGCATCGCAGATTTCAGACAAAAATCATTATTCTCAGGTGTCTTTGGATCATTCACTGATGCACAAGGAGGATTAAGCGAAGAATTAAAAGAGTTATCTTACTCTCTTGGTGGTGAATACTGGTATGACAAGCAATTTGCAGTAAGAGCTGGTTACTACTATGAGCACGCAACAAAAGGAGATAGACAATTCCTTACACTTGGACTTGGACTTAAGTATAATGTATTTGGTATAGATTTATCATACTTAGTACCTACAAGTAATCAAAGAAATCCATTAGATAATACATTGAGATTTGGACTGATCTTCGATTTTGCTTCTTACCAGACGCAAAATACACTTGAAGAATAAAAGTTAATTGAATAAGATAGAAAAAGGGATCAGTACATGTGTACTGATCCCTTTTTTAATTAAAGTAAAAAATGCATCTATAAGCCGGATTCTGTCACCATTACTGGTGCTCTATCATTTATCTATGCTGCCTACCCCTTATGACTTGGTATTCTTGAGCGAGCAACTCTCGTCGACCTAAGTCGAATCATAATATACATGGCATTACAACCCACAAGGTTTATCCACACTAACAGTTACCCATTAGCATCGTGAGCTCTTACCTCACATTTTCACCCTTACCCTTCGAGAAAACTCGATGGGCGGTTATTTTCTGCGACACTTTCTATCCCCTCGCTTCCGAGGGATCCGCTTATTACACGGTACGGTACTCTACGTTGTCCGGACTTTCCTCACACCTCGACTAGCGAGACGCGCGATAGAGCGATGCCTTGCAAAGGTAACATCTTTGGCTGTCTAGTCTAGTCATATACTTGATAAAAACCAATATCAAATTCAGCGGTTACGAGAATAGGACATATTAAAATTAATAATAATATATAAAATACCTACCTTGTGATCTTAATAACCAAAAAGCCACAGTGAATCGCTTAGGCAAACACTATATACTACTATTGAGTATGTTGGGTATAATTCTCAGCATATGGTCTTATCAGCTACCTCATCCTGAAGGTACAGGTCGTGATATTACAAAGCTAAAGAGCCATTTGGCATCAGATCTTAATACAGTTGAAAACTCGCTCTCTAACTACCCTACGCTCTCCGATGAAGATGAGCAATCTTTAGATAAGAGTAGTTGGTACATCAATATTTTAAAGGGAGACTCACTTGTTTATTGGAATCAAGTGGATAGGCCAGTTTTGCCTTTTGACGCAAAGAGCTTTAAAGGAATCTATAAAGAGATCAACGAGGAGTATATACTTCTTCTATCTCCTAACATCTACGATGAGGATAGGAAAGTTAGATCCAATGTACTGACTGAACTCAATCTCAACAATAGACTAAGGTTACCTAAAACTATCTCTATTGACAATATTGAGTCTATTGATTACTTAGAATCCACAAGCATTAGACTTAATAGGTATACTGGATTATTTAGGTATTTGATATTTCTACTTTCGTTTATAATAGCAGTTCATTCGATCTCTAGTTATTGTAGACAGATCCATGGCATCGCGAAGTCTCTGATGGTGCATGCCTCTATTAGCTTTGGATTTCTATTGGTGATGCAACTTCTAGATTTGCAGCAGTATTTTCACCCACTCATTGTATTCCAAAATATTCATAGCTCATCATTTTGGGTGAGTTCTTTAGCAGAGCTTATATTACTTAATATAGTATTGGGCTATCTGGTTATACATTTTGGCCAAAAGGTAAAGTCTATTTCTCTTCCTAACAAATACAATCCTTTAAGCTTTCTTATTGCTTCTGGCATATTAGGAAGCGGTCTATTTTACTTATGTTTTATAGCATCTGGGATCATACGCAATCCTAACATACATCTTGACATAGATAACATATTACTTTTTGACAAGTACAGTTTCATTGTAATTGTCTTATTATTAATCTACGTTTTATTACTCTTCACTGCTACATGCAGCTTAGTATACATGGCTAGCAAGGGCAATAAGAACAACAAAGTCACCTACTACATTCTCGGTATCCTTTTCTCTTCGGCAGTGTAC
>CALKJD010000029.1 GCA_937995755.1 uncultured Saprospiraceae bacterium
GGTTTCGTGTTTGTCTCTGATTACTTTGGATAATGTAAAGCAAGCGGTCACACTAAATAGGTAAGACATCAATAAGAATCCTTTCATTGCCAAATCTGTTTGCATGTATAGTATACCGACACCCATACCAGCGAACGAAAGAGTGAATGCAATCCAAGCCATATTATAAAATGACTTACTGTTCTGATTTTCTAAAATGTAATTGCTCATAACGTTTTGATTTTAAGTTTACAATCTAAATTTTCCGAATATTAATTTTAGTCGAATTGCTCATGAAACATATCAAGCGAAATGAGTATTGTATCTATGGATAAAACTATAGACGAAAGAAGGGGAACCTTCGATGAAATCTGCTTTCTCTAATATTGTCTGAAATTAAAATGTTATTACAGCTCACTTTCTTATGATGCTTAATTTTAATGTTGAAAAAAAAAGACCTGAATCCCTAATGGAACTCAAGCCTCAATTTTTTCAAGTAAACTTATGATTAAACATTACGTTTAGCCCAAAGTTCACCTTCTCCTTGGTAACCATCTTGGAGCCACATTTTGTCAAATGCATGACTTAAAGTCTTTCCAGTTTCTTTTCCAAGACAATTGAATGATACATTGCCATTGCCATGATCTTTCATGATCCATTCTTCACCTTCACCTTGGATACCGTCTTGTAGCCAAAGCTTGTCGAATGCATGACTTAAATATTTTCCAGCTTCTTTACTTGTACAAGCTAATGCGACTCTTCCCCCAGGAAGTTGTTCTAAAACGAATACTTCGCCTTCACCTTGTACTCCTGTCTGAAGCCAAACATCATCGTTTGCATGGCTTAGATATTTTCCAGTTTCCTTTCCTAATGCTTCTAGTGTAATACGTGACATAATATTTGAATTTTGGTTTTTTGAAGTTCTTACTCTATTCTTGGGCTTTTCAGATTCCGCCATGAAAAGAAGATTGTTCTTCTTACATATAATAGAAAAGATGTTGGCTACTCAACCGATATGTTTTTTTTGCTTCGTTGTTAGCGTTGTACTTTTTCTCTAAATCTAAGTGGTTCGTATTTGTATTACATGCCTAGATCGTGAGTGTTTTTCTATTAATTGATAAATCAAATATCAGACAACAGAATCGATTGTGTTAGAGTATATTTACCATTTCTATTTGTAGTAGATTCACTTTGTAGATATTGTATTACTACGTGTTTGTTGCGTGTATGTACGTGTGACTTGGTGTAGAAGTACCTTGTAGAGATGGGTGGAATTACCTGTATATGTAAGAATTAAATTCTTCGGAAATTATCGATCACATCAGAGACACAATTAATTCTATCGATTAATTTTCCATTCAAGTTGGGGGCTTTACTTCCGCTGCTTAATTCATGTTGCGTGCGTATGACTGTCGCTTCATCCCAAAGATTAGCTTTGCTAAATGATTTTAATAAAGTTGCTCCACCTTCTATGATGACAGAATAAATTCTGAGATGGTAAAGTTGGGATAATAATTTTGCTAAATGATTTTCTTCTTCGAAGTTGTGAATTAATATGTTCACATAATCAGGCAGTGCTCTGATAGTACTTGTAACATATATAGTTGGATGACCATCGCTTAATACCTTGAGGTCTTTAGATAGTTTTCCTTGTCTGTCTAACACTATTCGGATAGGAGAGCTTCCATCCACGAGTCTAGTGGTAAGTGATGGATTGTCTGTCATCGCAGTATTAGTGCCTATCATGATGGCATCTATTTGACTGCGTAATCTATGTACGTACAATTTGCTTTGCGGTGTAGAGAGCCAGACTTGCTCATCAGTTGCCGCCATATAATTGAATTTTGATTTAGCAAATTTTAGATGTACCCATGGTAGTTTTTGAGTCATTGATTTTATGAAAGGACGGATCAATTCTAGACATTCATTTTCGCAAATTCCTTCAATGACATTTACGCCAATTGATTTTAGTTTTTCTATGCTTTGACCGCTGACTTTGGGATTAGGGTCAGTGCAGCCTATGATGACTTCTTGTATGTTATGTTTGATGATTAGATCAACACATGGAGGTGTTTTCCCTTGATGATGACAAGGCTCCAAAGTAACATACATACGAGAGTTGGGGATAAGGTGTTGATCTTTTTCTTTGACTGAGTTGATGCAATTTACTTCAGCATGGCCTTCACCATACTTCATGTGGTACCCCTCACCAATGATGCGATCTTGATATACAAGTACAGATCCTACTTTTGGATTCGTTTGTACCGCGTTGGTCGCTCGTTGCGCTAAATCAATAGCACGATGCATATATATGGAATGATCAATCAAGACTAAGCTTCTATTTTTACAGGAGTGAATTTTTTAAGTTTCTCCATCACAAAATCAATTTCTTCTATGGTATTAAAATGTGAAAAACTAAATCTGATCGTCTTACGTTCTGCTGGATGTCCAATATGCTGAAGGACATGAGAATCATGCTCTATGCCAGAGCTGCAAGCGCTTCCTGATGAGGCACTTATTCTAGATATATCTAAGTTAAACATCAACATGTCCGCTCTATCGGTAGCAGGAAAAGAAACACTTAGAATATTATCTATTTGGTTAACGCCATTAATTACGATATCATCTAATTCTACCAGACGATTGCGCATATGCTGATTGAGAGCTTTGATATGATTAGCTCGTTCTTCTTTTTCTTCCAATGCTTTTTCTAGAGCCACAGCCATACCAGTAATGCCAATTATGTTTTCAGTGCCGGCACGCATATTTCTTTCTTGCGCTCCACCGTACATCATTGGACTGATGATGTTGTCACCATTCATATAGAAAAAACCTATTCCTTTAGGTCCGTTAAATTTATGTGCTGATCCAGCTAAAAATGCCATAGGTGTATCATTGACATTTAGTGGAAGTTTAGCGATCCCTTGTACGGTGTCACAATGAAATAACGCACCATGTACAGTGCAGATTTCAGATACACGATTGATATCCAAAATGTTGCCTATTTCATTATTAACGTACATCAAAGAAACTAATGTCTTTTGATCATCAACTAATAGATTTTCTAATTGATTTAGATCTACATTACCTTCGTTATCTACATTAAGATATACGATATCTACATCCGTAACTTCTGCAAGGTGGTCAAGCGTATGTATGATACAATGATGCTCTAGCGGAGAAGATATAATTCTTTGTACACCTAAATCGTTTATGGCATTAGTCAGTATCATATTGTGCGCTTCAGTAGCAGAAGAGCAAAAGAAAATCTCACCTATAGAAGCGCCTAAAGACTGAGCAATGGTCTTTCTCGCATTTTCGATCAACATCTTTGCTTGACGACCGTGATGGTGTATGCTGGATGCATTGCCAAAGTGTTCCCTCATGACAACGTTCATCTCATCGATGACAGGTTGGATCAGTGGGGTAGTAGAAGCGTGATCTAAGTATATATGTTGCATGGTTGATTTTGTATGGATAGTATTTAGCAAAGATAAGAAGAACAAATCTTGGCGTTCCTAATTGTAAATTTGGTTTGAAAGTATTACACTTCCATCAATTGAATAAACTGATAAAGCTTCCAAAGGTTGAATTTACGTATAGAAGGATCAGCGGATTTTATATTTTCTTCATAGTATGGCATCTTTCTACTAAGGTGTTTGGTAGTGATGCCCAGAAGCTTATACTTTTTAAGCATTTCGTATGCTTTTATGAGCCTTGTAGTTTTAAGCCTTCCAGAGGTATATAGTAAGTGAAGGTTGGCTATCCCTTCGGTAGTTTTCGATAAGAAAGCATCTACATTTTCTATTTTATTATGTCTAGTCGGATTATCTATATGTAATATCTGATGTCCTGCGGCTTCTAGTTCTTGTGCAAATACTAAGTCTTCGTAACCATAACCATTGATCTCGGTATCAAACTTATGCTCGTTGAATATCTCTGTAGGAATGATAAAGTTATTACTGTGAAAGTGGATGAATCCCGCTTTTTGACGCTTTTGAGCAGATAAGGACTCTCTAGTGCTACCATACTTCCAATGGAGTATTTTTTTTGCATTCTTAGGTTGCTTAGGCTTATATATCCTTCCGCCAACTATGATCTTGTTAGTAGGTAGATGTGCTACATAGTTTTTTATAAACGACTTATTGATCAATTTGCTATCGCCATCTAGAAAAAGAAGGTGATCAAAACTCGCGGATTTAGCCAACCAATTTCTAATTTTTGCTCTACCTAAATTTTCTGATAATTCTACATAATTTACTTTGAAAGCAGATCGTAAGACTTCATTCTTATCCTTATATAGTTGACGTGACCCATCATCAAAGCATATGATTTCAAAGTCTATTTTTTGACGATTGCACTGATAGGCAAGGTCTTTTACAAGGCCAGTCACATCTTCGTTGTATATAGGTATCAGTATCGATAGCATGCAGTAAATTTACAAATAAGCTTGATGGTAGTATATTGATATTCAGAAAAGCAGCAAACAGCTTTATTTATTAACCAAAAGAGATAACGCTTTAAGTATGTATCTTGATACCAATGCAGATAGGTAATTCTAGATAAGACGAACTATTGAATCGCGGTAATAGCATGAAAAGAAGCGAGGTGGCATGATATGAGTACATGACAGAATTAATCAAACCGATTTAAAGCCAATCATCTTGATTGTTTAGCTAGATTAAATTATAGAATTGCTATTGCAGCTATTTTCGTAAAGTGCTGTCAATATTGAATAATGAAAGTATAATTAGAGGTTCTGTATGAAACTAGCGAAGACTTGTTGTTGCAATTAATCCATAGTGTATGGAGCTCGCAACCAACCTAGTATATCATAGTCGGCTATGGTATATATACCAGCAAATTCTACCAGTTTGAGGCGTTGACGAGTCTTAGTCCCAAAATTTTGCTGAATAACTTGAATGTAATCTTCACCGACTTCTGTAATGATACCTATATGGCCAAATGGATTTCCAGGGTAGGCATCGTAGATGAGCATATCTCCTGCTAAAGGTCTGTGTGTACGTACATTTCTAAACTGTAACAATCCACGCTCTTGATTAAAATCCTTGTCCTTTAGTGTTTTATCAAAAAACTCCTTCGCATGGCCATAAGAGTTAGGCATTTTGTGCTCATAATGCTCGTAATAGTATCTTTTAACGAATTCAACACATTGATACTTCAACCCCAGATTGTATCCATCTGAAGTAACATTACGACCAGAAACATTGGTGTAGTTTTCACCATTATAATAGACTGGAACACCATTATAGCTATCTAGTACTTCACCTCGATAGATATTGAAGCTAGTGAAAGATAGAAAAGCAATACAAATTGTTAGAAAAAAAGAAAATCTCATTACGCGTGTTAAAACTTTTAAAAGGGAGTGCGAAAGTAATTTTAATATATGTAATTGTCCACATATCGTACTACGACGTATTGGATATTGCGATATATGTAAAATAGATTACACTGTATTGACAGTAAAATAAACACAAGGGTCTCCAAATGATCACTTACTTAATGATTATTAACACGGATTTAGTACTTTATTGGCTATATTTGCGATCCAAATTTTATTGATATACTAATGGCAGGCGTACTCTGAGTACATTGCAATTTAGAAAAATACCGAGATAACATGTTTGATAGCTTAAGTGAAAAGTTAGATGGAGCCTTACGCTCACTGAAAGGAGATGCTAAGTTAACGGAGATAAATATAGCCCAATCGATCAAAGAGATTAGAAGAGCTCTAGTCGGTGCGGATGTAAATTATAAGATCGCTAAAGAGTTTACAGATAATGTAAAAGAGAAGGCTTTAGGTTCGGAAAATGTATTGAATGCAGTAAAGCCAGGTGAACTTATGGTCAAAATCGTCATGGACGAGATGATCAAACTGATGGGGGGGCAGGCAGAAGGTATCAATATCAAAGGTAATCCAGGAGTAATTCTTATTGCAGGTCTCCAAGGGTCAGGAAAAACGACTTTTTCAGGGAAGCTTGCAAAGTATCTTAAGGAGAAAAAATCAAAGAAAGTATTATTGGTAGCATGTGATGTATATCGTCCAGCCGCTATCGATCAGATCGGTGTGTTAGCTGAGCAGATCGGAGTAGGAGTGTACCAAGATAGAGAAACGAAGAATCCTACAGTAATCGCTCAGGCCGCAATAGCTCATGCTAAAGGTCATAGCTACGATGTAGTAATTGTCGATACTGCAGGTCGTCTAGCTGTAGATAAAGAGATGATGGACGAGATCGCTGATGTAAGAGCGGGTATCTCTCCACACGAAACACTATTTGTAGTGGATTCGATGACAGGACAGGATGCGGTGAATACAGCGAAGGCATTTAACGATGTGATCAACTATGATGGTGTAGTATTAACTAAGCTAGATGGTGACACTCGTGGTGGTGCAGCTTTATCTGTAAAGTATACAGTAGGGAAGCCGATCAAATTTATCAGTACTGGCGAGACGATGGATACGCTAGATGTATTTCATCCAGATCGTATGGCTCAGAGAATTTTGGGTATGGGTGATATCGTATCATTCGTAGAGAAGGCACAAGAGCAGTTTGATGAAAAAGAAGCGAAGAGATTAGAAAAGAAGATAAAGAAAAATAAGTTTGACTTTAATGACTTCTTAGGTCAGTTAGCTCAGATTAAGAAGATGGGTGATATAAAATCATTGATAGGTATGATACCTGGAATGAATAAAATGACCAAGAATCTTGATATCGATGAAAGTGCTTTTAGTAAAGTAGAAGCGATCATCCAATCAATGACTCCTCATGAGAGATCTCACCCTGAGGTGCTCAATATGAGTCGTAAAAAGCGAATTGCAAAAGGTTGTGGTAGAGACTTACATGAGATCAATATGTTTATCAAACAATTTGATCAAATGCGTAAGATGATGCACATGATGAGCAAAGGTAAAAACATGAACAAAATGATGGGCGGTATGCCTGGAAGATAGTTGCTGTAACTACTTCATTGCTAGAGCTTAAAGAGAATCTTCTTTAAGCTCAACTTCATATATTAGATTAGAATTATTCTATATGTAACTAATGGTGGACTAGTCAGTTACACTGTTAAAGTATGTATTCAAGGGGACAATTGTTTTGTTGGACAGTTAATATTTGGCTATATTGAGAGCGCTTTACGAAGTTTTGCAACGACGACGTATGGTGACAATAATCAACTTATCGAATTCCAACCAATGAAAAGAAATTTACACTTCTTCTTACTACTTATGTTTGCATGCATAAGCAGTACATTATTTGCTCAATTGCAGGACGGAACGATAGCACCAGATTTTACTCTTACAGATATTAATGGTGAAACTTACAATTTATACGACGAATTAAACGCAGGGAAGTCAGTTATTCTTGACATTTCAGCAACATGGTGCGGTCCATGTTGGAACTATCATACAAGTGGTGTCCTAGAAGATTTATACGATGACTTAGGACCTAACGGAACAGATCAGATTAGAATATTTATGGTCGAAGGAGAATCAGATACAAACTTAGATTGTCTCTATGGTTCTTCGGGTTGCAATGATTCTTCATGGGGTGATTGGGTGACAGGAACTCATTATCCTATTTTTTCGCCAGAGCCAGCAGAAGCGGATGCTTTTGTCAATGCATATGCACTGGGGTTTTGGCCAACTATCTACGGTATCTCACCGATTGATAAGACAGTACAGTTAATTGGACTTGCATCATATAATACTTGGGAAGGCTGGTTGATCGATTCATGGCAGATGAATGCAACGGCTACTACAACAGATTCTAATTGTCCCAATACAGGATCTGCAGACCTTAATGTTAATCTTGGATTTGGAAGTCTCGATTACGAGTGGAGTAATGGAGCAACTACAGAGGACTTAGTCAATGTGCCAGCAGGAAACTATACGGTTACGATATCAGATGATCATGGAGTTGATTTTATTTTGGACGATATCATTGTTGGAGGTACGTCCGCAGCGAACATAGAAGTTAATTATATTGGAATAGAGGGAGTTGATTGTAATGGCAATAATTCTGGTTCTATTGATGTGTTTGCATCTGGTGGGGCAGGGGCGTTTTCATATGAGTGGAGTAATGGTGCAGTAGGTAGCTATTTAGAAAATTTGAGTGGAGGAGATTATGAAGTAACAGCTACTGATATAAGCGGATGTCAAGCGGTAGAAATATTTACTATTGCAGAGCCAGAAGTACTCGCATTAAGTTTGTCACTTTCTAATACTGTTTGTGGTGAAGATAATGGCTCCGCACTCTTGTTTGCAGATGGAGGAACAGGACCATATACATATGATATAGGTATGGGCGGACAAAATGGTTCTAGTTTTAATAGCTTGATAGCAGGATCGTATTTGTCAGAAATTACAGATGTAAACGGATGTAACACACAAAAGCCATTCAATATAGATGCATCAGTTGCACCAGTTGCAATGGTCGAAGCAGAAGGTGCCATAGATTGTAATACAAGCAACGTTGTTTTGACAGCTGCCAATAGCACAGCTAGCGGTAGTCTTGATTACATATGGTCTACTACAGAAGGTGAAATCGTTGGCAGTAATCAAACAGAAAGTATTACGGTATCAGCCGAGGGAGAATATTCTTTAATGATAGTCGAATTAGAAACAGGTTGTCTGTCTACGGCAGAGATTTCTGTAGAAGATAATACTGCAGTACCTACCATATCTGTAGCGGATGTAGATATGATTACTTGTGAGAATACTCAGGTAACTCTTGATGCATCGATGTCAGATACTGGAGATGATCTTACTTATATATGGTCTACGGAAGATGGCAATATATTAGATGATGCAGATAATCTAGCTGTCGAAGTGAATCAAGGTGGATCATATACTCTAACCATATCTGACGGTAACAGTGGTTGTGTAGCTACGGAGACTGTGACTGTTATTGCAGATAACTTACAGCCCACCATTGAAGTTAATGATGAAGAATTGACTTGTGCCGTTACAGAAGCGGTACTATGTGCTAATGTGGAAGAAGGGCATATTGTTCGTTGGGATACTGCTGCAGGAGTTGTATTAGCCTCTTGTATAACTGTATCGATCTCTGGTGAATATGTGGCAATTGTCGAAGCACCGAATGGATGTACAAATTCGGCGGTGTCTACCGTCACAGTATCTAATGATCTGCCTGAGGTGTCAGTTAACACTTTAGGTGTCATTACTTGTACACAAGAGTCGATTACAATAGAGGCAGATATAGTAGGAGATGTTACCGATCATACCATAATATGGTCAGATGCTAATGGAGACGTGTTAAGTGACGGAGTTCAAAATATAGAAGTAACTGAGTCAGGTGAGTATGAACTAGTGGTGACTAATGCTCTTGGGTGTTCTGTATCTACAAAAGTACTTGTAGAAGAAAATATAAATAATCCTATTGCCGGATTTGATTATAGTTTAGATGATGATGGCGTAGTAACACTACAAAGTACATCTGCGGAAGGTGGTTTTGTAACTTGGAAGTTTGAAGATGGTACCGAATTACTGGGTGACGAAGCAACTATTAGTTTAGCAAATGGCGGTGAATACGAAGTGTGCATGACATATGCCAATGAATGTGGATCTGACGACTATTGTCAGACTATTGTGTACAGTGTATTATTAGCGGTCAATATAGAAAAATCGGATTTAACTTGTTTTCAATCAGGAGATGGATATATATATCCAAATGCAACTGGTGGAGCCGCAGGTTATACTTATTTGTGGATTGGGCCTGATGGGTTTATAAGTGCAGAATCTAATTTGTTTGATTTAGATGCAGGTCAATACTCACTTTCTATAGTGGATGAGAGTGGTGCAGAAATTACTACAGAAGTAACTCTAACTGAGCCAGAGGCATTGGGTGCCATTAATGAAGTAGTTGCCAATGTAAGCTGTAAAGGAGATGAGGATGGTAATATCTCTATGAACATAATCGGAGGTACAGGAAGTTACCAATATGAATGGTCGGATGGGAATATGGAAATCAGTAGAGCAGACCTATCTCCTGGCGATTATGTACTTAATGTTACAGATGAAGTAGGGTGTGAGTTGAATAAAACATATACAGTATTAGAGCCTGAAGAATTATTGCCTATTTCCATATTGATCTCAGCAGAGACAGGTGACGATAATAACGGAAGGATCGAGATCGAGATGACTGGAGGTGCTGGACAATTGACATATCTATGGTCCAATGGAGATACAACCTCTACTATTGTAAATCTAGATGCAGGAGAGTATTCAGTAATAATAACAGATGAAAATGGTTGTACTTATTATGAAGATGGTATAGTTGTGGAATCACTCACAGATATCACAGATTTAAATATGGTTGATGATTTTAGTATGTATCCAATTCCTGCAAATTCTTTCTTAAATGTGAATGCAACACTTAATGGTGAACAAAAGTTAAAAATTAATATCGTTGATTCTAAGGGAAGTCCGGTATGGTCCACATCAGATAATACTTCTGAGATAACGGAGGTTATTGATCTTTCTGACTTCGCTACAGGAGTCTATTCACTTTCTATAATATCAGAGAATAGTATACGATCAGAAAATTTTATTGTAATTAAATAAGTAATTGTACTATTTAATTAGTGAGTCTAAGTAATTTATAAAGCATCTTCCAGTAGGGGGATGCTTCGTATTTTAGTGTCTATTGTTTACATAAAACTACCTAGAGGGATGACTTGGTGGTAATGATATTTTTGGAGATTATATAAAACACCTAAATGGAAGTATTATAAGAAGAAAAGCCAATAACCACTATTACCAATCCTATGTTAAACCAATTTTTATTCTCCGTAGTATTGATTTTCTGCGTCAGCACTTTTAGCTATGCACAAAAGCAATTTTCTGATCTACTTTTCTATGAAGTAGATGAGCATAATCTAAGTGATGCTAATCAACGCACATTGGATTCTCTTGTATTAAGATTCTACTCTTATAATGATTATACTATAGAAATTATTGGACACGCAGATGCCCAAGGTTCAGAAGGGTATAATAAAAAAATAGCAGCAAGAAGAGCGTCAGTTGTTCAACAATATCTTTCATCCGCAGGAATTCCGAATAACAAGATTAAGGTTAACTCTAAAGGAAGTACGGACCCATTGGATAAATCGAAATTCGCGAAAATAAATGGTGGCGATAGAAGAGTAGAAATACGCAGCTATGCTACAGTATTTGCCGATGTAGATGCATTGTTAGATCAGTTAGGTCCGCAGACGCAGTACATTACTATAGATAATAGAAAAGATAATAATCTCACACTAATAGATGGAACAGAAATATTTGTTCCGGCACATTCATTGGTTTACGCGGATGGTTCTGGTGATGTAAAAGAACTAGTAACAATCGCGGTCAAGGAATCTTATGATGTAATTGATTTTGTAGCAGAAGATTTGCATACTAAGACAGCTAATGAACTTTTGCAAACTGGAGGGATGATATATCTTAATGCAGAAGCAGGAGGTAAGCAGCTCGGCATCAAAACAGGAAAATTATTAGATATTAAATATCCAGAGAAAAAGGTTTCTGATGGTATGTTATTATACGATGCTGTAGAGAACGATCATGGTATATCTTGGACCTTAGCAGAAGGCGAAATATCTACAGAAGGTAAAAGTGAAGCAGAAGCTGAATTAGATATAACATCTCTTTTAGAAATGGCTATTGAATCTCCAGTGATGCCTCAAATAGAATTTGGGACTATGCCTAAAATTCCGATTGTACCAGCGAAACCAACCCAACCAATACAACCAAAGGAGCCTAATAAGAACGATATAGACTATGATGCTAAATTAGCTAAATATGAAAAGTCTTATAAGCTTTATCAAAAGAGATTTCGGACTTATGAAGGTCTGAAACTCAACTACGATACTGTAAAACCACGAGCAGAATCAGAATTGCGTATGTGGCAGTTAGAGGTGGAGGAGCGTATGACGCAGATTAAGGAATACGAAAGAGAGATGAAAGATTATACTTGTAATACTAAATTGTATAATGCAATAACATATGTTCAGGAAAACTATGGAAGTATACCTTCAAGTGAATTGTTCAAGACTTTCAAAGAAATGGTCTATACTGATCTAGCTTTGAAAGACGTAAAAGATCCATATAAGGAAGCATTCAATAATTTTAAAAAGCAGGTAATTAGACATAAAAAAATTAAAGGAGATTATCTTAATTATAATAGTTATAGCCGTAAAAGTTTATTTAATACTACGGTGAAACCATTAATAGATAATATTGAATCACAAAATATTGAAAATAAATTATCTGTGACTAAAACTTTAAGTGAAGGAGAGCTAGATAGATACATGTTTAGTGTAGGTAGTTTTGGATATCATAACGTAGATAAGCCTATCGATTATGAGCCTGAAGAATTATTAGAACTTACGTTAACTGATGATGCGGAAGGCACTAAATATTACGTGGTGCTCAAAGGGACTCAAAGTGTATTAGGTGCTCAATATGGTAATGGTAGCTATACTCTTGAGGGACTACCTAAAAACCATGATGTGATGATAGTCGGAGTTAAACTTGTTGACTCTGTTCCGCATATGGCTGTGACAGATATTAATACAGGTGGTGCTGAACAGTTTACATTGAATATGAATTTTGAAGAAACTAATCTACATGGCATTCGATCTGAACTTGAAACGCTAAATGAATACGCAGGTATATAGCAAGCTATTATATTACGGTTGCGTAAGGATGTATCAGTATGGTGCATCCTTTTTTTTATTTCATTATTGAAGAATGCAATACTAAGTGTAACGAAATTGTCGTTATATTTTGAAACAACTGATTTTGATGCATTCCTATTGGATTATAGTTTTGTTAATCATGACCTCTATTACCTATAGTAATGGGCAAGAAATGAGCTACACGCCATTTAAGGGAAAAGTATATAAGTATCCTAGTCAGCTAAAATATATACCATTTCAAGATGATTATGCTGATCGATATCCATTGATTAAAGAATTCTCTTGGGACTCTATTCATGTAGATCAGAGAGATACCGATAAAGGATTTCCAGATGTCGATTGTAAAGGAGCTTTTGGGATTATGTTTACATCTGTGTTAAGCATTGATACTACATCTATGTATCGATTTGCAATTACATCTGATGATGGTTCTATAGTATGGCTTGATGGTGAAAAGATTATTGATAATGATTTTAGTAAAGGGATGCACACGAAAGAGGATACTTTAGCCTTGCGACCTGGAGAGTATAAAATGAATATTTGGTACTATCAAGCCTATCCAACTATGTTTGGAGTAATCTATGAAAGCCAACCAGTAGATGCTGAAGTCAAGTGGGATATCGACACTATTTCTTTAAGTCAGGATTTACTTTTTGATCTTGGCAGTAGTCAGTTAAACAAAAAGAGTGATTACTTGTTAGACAGCCTATCTCAACTTCTGATGTCTTACGAAAATGTAAAAGTTAGAATTGTAGGATACACTGATAATATTGGATCTTTGCAGAGTAATATTATTCTGTCTCAACGAAGAGCGGATAGTATAAGAGAATATCTACAAGAGCATGTGGATCAAACTGGAGTTATATATTATACAAGGGGGCGTGGAGAGACAATGCCGATAGCAAATAATGATACTCGGAAGGGGAGAGCTAGAAATCGAAGAGTAGAAATATTGATCGAAGGCTTTTAATTGGGGCCATTTCATTTGTGACGGACAATCAGTGTATGAAAATAATGTTGCCAATTATACATAACTTAGGTACTTTTGGCAATCTTAATTTGGATTTGAAAACATAGAAAAGCTGTGTGTAAGAATTCAATAACAATGTAGTGAATAAAAAATAATATATATATGTCATACCTCTTTACATCAGAGTCAGTTTCAGAAGGGCACCCAGACAAAGTAGCTGATCAAATATCAGATGCATTAGTAGATCATTTCTTAGCATTTGATCCTTCATCTAAGGTAGCGTGCGAAACTCTTGTCACTACAGGTCAAGTAGTATTAGCAGGTGAAGTAAAGTCTTCTACTTATCTAGATGTACAACAGATTGCACGTGATGTGATCAAGCGAATTGGTTATACTAAATCAGAATACATGTTCGAGGCTAATAGCTGTGGTGTATTTTCAAGTATACACGAACAATCACCTGAAATCAATCAAGGTGTAGAGCGTAAGAAAAAAGAAGATCAAGGAGCAGGTGACCAAGGAATGATGTTTGGATATGCATCGAGCGAAACGGATAATTATATGCCACTAGCCTTAGATCTATCACATAAGATACTAACAGAGTTGGCAGCAATCCGTAAGGAAGGAAAGAAGATGAAGTATTTAAGGCCTGACTCTAAGTCTCAAGTAACTATAGAGTATTCTGATGATAACAAACCAGTAAGAATCGACTCTATCGTTGTATCAACGCAGCATGACGATTTTGATGAAGACGAAAAGATGTTGGCCAAAATCAAAGAAGACGTAATTAAGATTGTTATCCCAAGAGTAAAAAAACAAGTGAAGCCAAGCTTACGTAAGTTGTTTGATTCTAATATTACTTACCATGTTAACCCAACAGGAAAATTTGTCATCGGTGGGCCGCATGGTGATACAGGATTAACGGGTCGTAAAATCATAGTAGATACTTACGGTGGTAAAGGTGCACACGGAGGTGGTGCATTTTCGGGTAAAGATCCTAGTAAAGTAGATAGGTCAGCGGCATATGCCACTAGACATATTGCTAAAAACATGGTAGCAGCAGGAATTTGTGAGGAAGTACTAGTACAAGTATCTTATGCTATTGGAGTAGCGCAGCCTACTAATATCTATGTAAATACTTATGGGTCATCTAATGTAGATAATACTGACGGACAGATCGCTCAGAAGATTGAGAAGATTTTTGACATGAGACCATATGCTATTGAAACTAGATTAAAACTCCGTAACCCCATATATTCAGAAACTGCGGCTTATGGACACATGGGTAGAGAGCCAGAAAAGAAGACAGTAACATTTACGGATGGATCAGGTAAAACTAAGTCTAAGAAAGTTGAGACGTTTACTTGGGAGAAGCTTGATTACGTAAAGAAAATCAAGACTGCTTTTAAATTAAAGTAAATACAACAAGTAATATATTATAAGTGGCTATCTGGATGCGTTCAGATAGCCACTTTTGTTTTTAGTAGTAATTTTGAATGTATATAGCTCTTGATTGCTTTAACGTATAAGTTTATAGCATTATATGTTCATGATGAGCTAAAGAATTGAATTAAATTTTTGACCAAGTGATAGAGTCTTGGAATTCTTATCGCTTTGATCTAGATATGTACTAAGAATCGTTGGCCACTATTCTATTACTTTGATAATCTAATGTATACATATTGTATTTTTATTTGATGTGATGGATGCAATGGAATGACAGTTATTAATTTCATCATAGCCGCGTCATATCTGCTCCATTAATCTAATTGAAGACAACTTTTACCGATTCTGACAACATACATATTCTCTTTTTTGTCATACATTAGCAGTGTAATTTTACCTCATATAGTACAACCATAACTCACTTACCATGGCGACTAATTACCTTGATTCTTTTGAAAGAAGACATATAGGAATCACAGTATCTGAAAAAGATGAAATGATCCAAACTATCGGTGTCTCTTCATTGGAAGAACTCATTTTTAAGACCGTACCTGATGATATTCGAATGGACAGAGATCTAAAGGTACCTCCGTCGATGACAGAGTTTGAATATCTGAATGAATTAGAAAAAACGGCGGCCCTTAACAAAGTATACAAATCATATATAGGACAGGGATACTATGGTACTATAACGCCTTCCGTATTGCTTCGTAATATTTTTCAAAACCCAGGATGGTATACTCAGTATACACCATATCAGGCAGAGATTGCCCAAGGTAGGCTAGAAGCATTACTCAATTTTCAAACTTTAGTCTCTGATCTCACCGGTTTACCTATTGCTAATGCTTCATTATTAGATGAAGCTACTGCAGCAGCCGAAGCCATGGCAATGTTTCAAGGGATTAGAAATAAGAAAAGAAAGAACAATCCTGCAACTAAGTTTTTTGTCGATAATTCAGTGTATACACAAACACTCGATGTCCTATTAACAAGATCAGCTCCTATTGGAATTTCAATAGTACAAGGTGATTATAAAACAGCGGACTTAGGTGAAGAGTATATAGGCGCCTTGATTCAATACCCTAATAGTAAAGGTTCAATTGAAGATTATACAGCATTTGTAGCTTCTTGTAAAGAGCAAGACTTACTTGTGTGTGTAGCAGCAGATCTCATGAGTTTAGCATTATTGCAAGAGCCAGGAGCTTGGGGAGTAGATGTAGTCGTAGGTAATACTCAGAGGTTTGGAGTGCCTATGGGGTATGGTGGTCCACATGCTGCGTATTTTGCAACATTAGAAGATTATAAAAGACAAATACCAGGACGAATAATAGGCCTGTCAGAAGACTCTCAGCACAATCCTGCGCTTCGTATGGCATTGCAGACTAGAGAGCAACATATCAAGAGAGATAAAGCTACATCTAACATTTGTACGGCTCAGGCATTACTAGCCATCATGGCAGGGATGTATGGTGTATATCATGGTCGTGATGGTATTAAGCATATTGCCAATACGATGCATCTCAAAGCAGTAAAACTATCCACAGCATTGCAAGAGATGGGCTGTACTCTTTCTAACGACCATTACTTTGATACGATAGCCATAAAAGCAGATACTGCGACTCAATCTAAAGCTAAGGAAGCTAGTGAAGCAATGAAGATGAACTTCTTCTATACAGATAACCATATTGTCATCTCTGTGGATGAGACGACTACGGACAAAGATGTAAATACAATAGTTGAAGTCTTAGCTGCAGTATTGGGAAAGGACTATGCATTTAGTGAGTCTGCGGTACAAAGTAATATACCAACTAACCTTGAAAGAACTACTGAATATCTTACTCACCCTACTTTTAGTTCATACCATACTGAGAGTAAGATGATGAGATATATTAAGAAGCTTGAAAATAAAGATCTATCGCTTGTCCATTCCATGATTTCATTAGGCTCATGTACGATGAAGCTCAACGCAGCGACAGAGTTAATACCCGTAAGTTGGCCTGCTTTTGCTAATATTCATCCTTTTGCACCACTAGATCAAGTAAAGGGATATCAGCAAATTTTTGAAGAATTAACGGAGTACTTATCTGATATTACAGGATTTACAGATTGTTCATTGCAACCTAATTCTGGTGCTCAAGGTGAGTACGCTGGATTACTTACTATCAAAGCTTATCATGAAGATAGGGGCGATTTCCATAGAAATGTAGCCATCATACCACAGTCAGCTCATGGGACTAATCCTGCAAGTGCTGTAATGGCAGGAATGAAAGTAATTGTAGTGAAAACAGATGACAGCGGAAATATTGATCTGGAAGACCTCAATGCTAAAGCGGAACAACATAAAGACAACCTATCAGCATTGATGATTACGTACCCAAGTACACACGGAGTCTTCGAAACTGCTATCAAAGCAATATGTCAGAAGATACACGACTGTGGAGGCTTAGTATATATGGATGGTGCTAACATGAATGCTCAGGTGGGACTTACTTCTCCAGGTTTAATTGGAGCAGATGTATGTCATCTTAATCTGCACAAGACCTTTGCAATACCTCATGGTGGAGGAGGACCTGGAATGGGACCAATCTGTGTCAATGATAAATTAAAACCATTCTTACCTGGTCATAAGTTAATACCTACAGGTGGTGATAAAGCGATATCGGCAGTGTCTGCAGCTCCGTGGAGTAGTGCAAGTATATTATTAATATCTTATGCATATATCAAGATGTTAGGTTATGATGGTCTTAAGAACGCTACTGAATACGCGATACTCAATGCCAATTATATTAAAGCGAGACTAGAGGATCATTATCCAGTATTGTATACAGGAGAGGAAGGAATGGCAGCTCATGAATTGATCTTAGATCTAAGGCCATTCAAAGCAATATGTAGTGCAGAAGATGTAGCTAAAAGATTGATAGACTATGGGTTTCATGCGCCTACCTTATCGTTTCCTGTAGCTGGTACAGTGATGATAGAGCCAACGGAGTCAGAGGATAAAGATGAGCTAGATAGATTCTGTGATGCGATGATTTCTATCAAATCTGAGATTGATGAAGTGGCTACTGGATCACAAGATCCTGAAAACAATGTATTGCATAATGCGCCACATACTGAAGCTATGATTACGACTGACAACTGGGAGTATCCGTACTCTAGAGAAAAAGCAGCATTCCCAATTTCGTATCTTAAAGGTGGAGGTAAATTTTGGCCTGCAATCGGAAGGGTGAACAATGCTTATGGAGATAGGAATTTGATATGTACATGTCCTCCAATGGAAGATTATATGGAAGCCTAGTATATAATACTATATAAATTTAATGACAGCCATTTCGAATTTTGAAATGGCTGTTTCTGTTATAAAGGAAATCTAAAAACAGAGGGTAAGAGGGTTTGTAAATAAATCAACAATACGTTCTTAATTCATTTCATAGTTGCACTATTCATAAAAAAGCATAATTTCATTTTGTGAAAAAATGGCAGGACAGAGGCTACTGGATATCTAAGCAGTACTATTGGCAATCAATGGTCTACTACTTATATAATGCAGCTAAATATAGATCACTGACATTTTTTTCGGCTTGTAACCCAGCCCTTAGTTTCGGTGGTATGCTCGCGGATAATAAGACTGAAGCCTATGATATCATACCTAGTCAATATCTACCCTTGATGTTGACATATGATGCTACGCAAGACTTACATTCTCAATTGTCACATCATAAGATTCAATTCCCAGTAATAGTAAAGCCAAATATGGGATACAAAGGGTATGCTGTATTAGAGTGCGCAGACTTTGATGAGTTAGAGGCTTATCTTGGTAAAATTGATGTGAATAAAGAATGGCTTATTCAAGAATATATAGATTATAAATGCGAATACTCGATAATGTATTTTCGATCTCCAATATCTGACCAGTATGGAGTAACCTCTATTAGTAACAAGAGTTATCCAGCAGTCATAGGTGATGGTAAGAATAATATAAATGCACTTATCGATCAATACCAAAATCCATTTGTAGATAAGCAATACCTTAAAAATAAATGGGCATCCATAATCACTACTATTCCAATAAAAGACGAAAGTGTAGTACTTCACCACATTGGAAACTATAGCAGAGGGAGTAAATTTTATTCTCTTATGGAAGAGAACGATGCTAGATTAGCCCAAGCGGTACACAAAGTATTTCATAGGACTAATGAAATTTATTTTGCGAGATTAGATATCAAAGCGGATTCATTAGAAGCCGTTCGTAAAGGTGAGTTTAAAATCATGGAGATTAATGGAGCAAAGTCCGAACCTTTGCATATTTATGATCCAAAATACGGAATATGGGATCGAGTGAAAGATGTGCGTGGACATTGGAAGCTTATGAGTCGGATAATAGATGAAAGACGATCGCTTGGATATGAATTTCCAGGAAATATAGAAGGTTTAAAATCTGTACAGGCTGTCAAAAATGGAGTGAAGTAGAGCAGATCTATCCAAGATTATATGATAGACCTATCTATAATTGTCAAGGCTTAAAATGGTGGTGGATTTCCAAGTATTAACTTAGTAGAAATTAAACTTATAGACTACTAGACTAGGAGAGTGGTCGACATGTAAAAGGGCATTAGGTTATTATCTCACCACAGTCACATCTCCTGCAAGATTTTCTGTATATCCGTCAAGCCATTCTACTTCAGCATACCAAACGTATACTCCAGGATTTACATTAGAGCCATTGTATTGTCCATTCCAGCCTTCAGTTGATTCTCCTAACTGCTTGGATAATGTGCTGTATACTAGATTGCCCCATCGATCGTAGATGTTAAACTCGTTTACAGTAACGAAATCTGTACCTGTAAGGAAGAATATGTCATTAGCACCATCTCCATTAGGGCTAAAAATATTAGGGGCATATACATCTCGTTGTTTATCTACGCGAACAGTAATACCTATATCGTCTATACATCCAGCTTCACTTGTAACAGTTGCAATATAAGTAGCATCGAAAAGTGGACGTACATTTGGAGTTTCACAGTCTAAACAACTGAAACTACTGTTTCCTCTTTCATCATTCCATAGTATAGTACTTATATTACTATTCGTTACTATATCGATATCAAAGTCGAGGTACTCACCAAGCATTATTTCATACTCATCATCGAAGGTGCTCACTTCAATATACTCCTCGGTAACGGTAATTATTTTTACGATTGTTTCACAGTTGTTTCTCGCTTCCAAAGTATATACGCCTGCACTTGTAATTGTTTTTATTGGATTACTATCGTCATCATCCCAGATGATAGTAGCTCCAGGAATAGTGGCATCTAATACAAGATCCTCACCTTCACACTTTAGGTATTCTTCATTAATGAAATCTAAATTAAGGTCTAAAACTCTTATGTCTGTACTATCTTCTTTAATAAATGTTTCTGGATTATCCGACAAAGTAAATGATCCAAGCTCGAGGGGTAAATTGACAAGTTGTGCTTGGTTTTTGTAAATGCCTCCAGGAATTTCATCAATATAAGCGCTTATGATAATGCTATCCTTACCAGGAAATACATTTAATCCTGTAATAGACACTAATGAGCCACCACTAAGACTGCTGTCGCCTCCATATGGATTACGTAATACATCTACAAACTCAAATCCATTTGGTAGTACATCTATTAGGTCAATTCCTTGTCTTGCGCTTCCAGAGCTATTGGCTATGGTAAACTTATATTCTACGATCTCACAAGGGAAGGTTTCTCTCGGAAGTACAGTCTTTTCTAGTTTAATAGTATAAGGGCAGCTACATCCATCATTACCTTGAGCAATAGGTCCATCGGTAAGTACAGCTATGGTACCATTCTTTTTATTGATCTCAAAAAGCTTATCTTGATTGGCTTGATTCACTACACCACCATAAGCAAATAGATTTCCAAACGTATCAAAGAATAAGGCTCCTATAGAGTTGACTATTAGCTGCTGAGGAAAGCTAAGATCCATATTGCCTGTATCAGGATTAATCTTTACTAATCGCTTAGCATTGATGTCTACACCATATAAGGTACCATCTTCTGGATCAAATGCAATATCAAAAATTCTGGTATTGGCTTTAATATCAACTCTAGAAACATCAAAATTAGGCGATTCAAGATCTACTTTTACTATCTCTGCATCGAGGCCAGTAAATCCGCCACCACCAATAAGTATCAAGAACCTACCATCAGGAGAAATATCTCCAGCAAAATACTCTAGATTATTAGTCAGTGGAAGTTGTTTTAGAAAAAAGACATCACCATTAGCGTCTAGCTTGTACAGAAAAAACTCATCTGGATCGACACCATATATTAAATTATCAACTGATCGATACCCAATAGCATTTACATTTTTACCTACGCCTATTTTGATAGGGTCGAAAATAGCCAAATTACTAGCTGGATCTATTTTGACTTCATATAAATCGGAAGATCCATGAAGACTAGGAGAAAGTGAAGCATAATACTGACCCTTGCATTGAAATGCAACTTGTGCGCTCATGTATACAGATATACACAACAATACACCAAGGGCTATATGTTTTCTCCAAATACTATTCATGTTCTATACATTACTCCAAGTTAATCATTTTTTATCCTACAGTAGTATATATAAGAATAGTTTAGGGGCTAAAATGTTGCTTTTGATAGTAATATTAATATGAATTTAGTATTATATGGTTCTAATATGACAGTTCAGTGGACTTTTGGCAGGAATTAGACAGTAAATATTGAATACGTGGCTGTGTATATTTTGCTATTGAAATACATAGGTATTTACATTAAAGCAGAGTTTAATGAATTTGGAATCAATGGTACAAATTATAAGAGAATAATCTAGTCGATTAAAGACTCGCCATTTAGGTTGGTAGTCAGTACACTACTCATGAAATTGAAAAATGGCAACATGCCTTTATAAGTGTCAACTACCTTTTCGAGAAAGTCAGGTTCAATGATCTCTTTGTCGGACACAGGCCTGTAACAGAGGTATTGCTTCATACGAAGAAGGTCTCCAGCAGGACTTTCTTTGTCAAAGCCTCTAGGTATATTTTTAAGTGCTTGCCCTTCTAATTGTCCAAATAGCTCTTTAAACTTCTTATCCTCAATAATTTTGCGAAGTTCGGATGCATCCAAAGCAATTTCTTCTCTTACTCTTTTTAGGTCGGAAGACTCTGGATTCCAAAATCCGCCGGCTATCATTGACTTCCCTCCAGGCTGAATGCCTAGAAAATATCCGCCTCTTCGCGCTGCCGTAGCTCTTGTAAAGCTTCCTCCAAAATGATCTTTGTAAGGAGCTTTATCCTTAGAGAATCTTACATCACGATATATTCTAAATACTTTTTGCTTCTCTATCATATCTACTTTGTTGAGTTCTGCTTCTACAGAATTCATAAGACCTTTCATATTAGCTAAGGCAAGGTCGTAAGTTTCCTTATTAGCTTTAAACCATGTTCGGTCATTGTTCTTAGCTAGATCTTTGAGGAATCTTAAGGTAGATTTTTCGATATGTGTAGTCATGTGAAGAGTATAATTTGAAAATTAAAGTTGGTGAAATTCAATAGAGATTCCAAATCTAACTTTTACCCCAGCGATAAGTATCAGATTGGTCTATGCCTGCAAGATCTATCACACGATCTACTACCGTAAGTGCGATCTCATCGACAGTAGTAGGATTAGAGTAAAAAGACGGTGTAGCAGGACAAATGATAGCTCCAGCTTCTGTTAAGGCAGTCATATTTCGTAGGTGAATAAGATTATATGGAGCCTCACGTGGTACCACGATTAACTTACGTCTCTCTTTGAGGATGACATCTGTAGCTCTAGTGATTAGGTCATTAGATATACCATGATTGATACGAGATAGTAGTCCCATAGAACAAGGACAGACGATCATAGTATCGTATTGCGCTGATCCTGAAGCAAATGGCGCAAAGAAATCATTGTTTTTATAGTAGTCCACATCGTAAGCAGTATCGTCCCATTGTCCAATCTCTATTTCCCAGTTGATCTTAGCATTGTCAGTCATTACAACTCCTAGCGTCAGATCTTTTCTAGCGGATAGTTTGTCTAATAAGAGCTTGGCATATATACTACCACTTGATCCACCTATGGCTATTACTATTTTTCTTTTCATCCGTCTGTATTTGATACCTACCTAATGAAAGTAAGGCCGTATTGTTGGATAATGATACGGAAAAGTAAAATTATAGAAGCTAAGCTGAATCATTATCCAATCTCATTCACAAATGCTATATAGTCATCCGCTATCTCAAATTTTTGACATTCACCTAAATCTACTTGCTGAATAGGGTAGTCAGGTATGGCCTTTACTACCACAGATTCAAATTTTTTAGGATGGGCCGTCGCTAAGAATACGCCAACTTCGGACAATGAAAGATCAGCTTCTAATGCCAACAAACCTACTGCACCATGAGGATCTAATACATAGTCTGTAGAAGAGTAGTAAGACTTCATCTTAGTTAATGTTTCTTCATTGGAATAAGTATATGCTTTGATCTCTCGGCGAATATCTGTGAAATTATTATCAAATAGATATAGGATACGATCAAAATTATTAGGTGCGCCTACATCCATGGCATTAGAATATGTCTGTACTGAAGGTTTGGGTTGCCACTCCCCAGATTGGATATATTGATAGAATGTATCATTGGCGTTATTGGCGGCTACAAATCGCTTGATAGGTAATCCCATTTTTTTTGCCAATAAACCTGCAGTAATGTTTCCAAAATTACCACTGGGAACTGAGAAGACTAATTCGTCAGATAGCCCCCTTTGCTTCATCTGCTTGTAGGCTAGAAAGTAATATAACGCCTGTGGAAGTAGACGAGCCACATTGATCGAATTGGCACTACTTAAAGAATATTTTTTATTTAATTCCTTATCCCTAAATGCTTGTTTAACTAATGCTTGGCAATCATCGAAAGTACCCTCTACTTCCACAGCTTTGATGTTGTGGCCGAGTGAACTCATTTGATATTCTTGAAAAGGACTCACCTTTCCTTTGGGAAATAGGATGGTAACCTTGACTCCTTCTACACCAAAAAAACCACTAGCTACGGCACTGCCTGTGTCGCCTGAAGTGGCAACAAGTACATTGACCTCTTCTTCATTGTTAAATTGTCCAAGGCATCGAGACATAAATCTTGCACCTACATCTTTGAATGCTAAAGTGGGGCCATGAAAAAGCTCTAGTACATTTATTTTATGACCAAGGTCTACCACAGGTGTATCGAAGGATAGAGTCTCTTTTACTATTTTTCTGAGTTGATCATCGGATAGAGAATCTGTGCCTATCAACTGTCTCATAACATGAAAACCAATCTCATGATCTGAATAATTTTCAATGTTTTGGATCCAATCAGAATCTAAAGTAGGAATCGATTTCGGTACATATAATCCACCTTGGCTAGCAAGTCCATTTATTGTCGCCTGACGAAAACTTACTTGTTCATTTGAATCTTTAGTGTTGATGTAGATCATAATTTTATTTTATACGTTTATTACTTTCATGACATCAGAGAATACGCCACTAGCAGTAATCTCTGCTCCTGCTCCTGCTCCTTTAATGATGATAGGTTCGTTCACATATCTGTCAGTATGCATAGCTACAATATTATCCTTTCCTTCTAGATGAAAAAATGGACTTTCTGGTGATACTTCTCTGAGTTCTACTGATAGAATGCCCTTATTGAGCTCAGCAACTACTTTGAGTCTGTTCCCATTTTCGGCAGCCTTGTTATATATATTCGCAAAATGGGCTTCATGCTTAAGCATCTCCGAAAACATAATATCATTGTCAGGTGCATTAGCTACGCTCTCAGGTAGAAAGCCATTGAAACTTACATCTGGCATCTCTTTGATATATCCAGCTTCTCTTGATAAAATAAGGATTTTTCGCATCACATCTGTGCCACCCAAATCGAGCAATGGATTAGGTTCGGTGTAGCCTTCGTCTTTTGCTTGACGTACGATTTCTGCAAATGGGGTAGAGGTGTCATATTTATTGAATATAAAATTGAGACTACCGCTAAGTACTGCTTGAATACGATTAATATGATCACCACTGAGCATGATGTCTTGGATTGTTTTGATGATAGGGAGAGCAGCTCCTACTGCAGTTTCATATTTGAAATCACAATTTTTATCTCTAGCGGTACGAATCAATTCGATATAGCTAGGATATGAAGAACTACATGCTATCTTATTGCAGGCGACCACAGATATACTAGCGTCTAATGCTTTTTTGTAACGATCGCTTACGATTTGCGATGCAGTATTGTCTATAAATATACTGTTGTAATAGTTGTCGTTTATTGCCTTATCAATAAATTGATCAAAATCAGTATACGCTTCCCCTTCTTCTCTCAGCATATCGATTTGTTTGTCTGTTAATCCATATGGTTCATGGATCATTTTAGAGCTATTGGCAACGCCTACTATTTTGATATCAATTTTATTTTGATCTAATAATAGTTTCTTTTGTTTCTTAAGTACTTGTAGAAATTGATCCCCTACATTACCTACACCAGCGATATAGAGATGTACTTGTTTTATTGCTTTTTGGAAAAATTTTTGGTGAATGATATTGATCGCTTTACCTTCATCTTTTTTATCGACTACAAGAGAAATGTTTCGCTCTGAGGCACCTTGTGCGATAGCTTTGATATTGATGCCATTTTTGCCTAAAGCCGAAAATAATTTACCACTGAGACCAACCGTGTTTTTCATGTTGTCACCGATCACGGCTATGATACATTGACCATTTTCTATTTCTACTTCATTAAGCATTCCACTGCCTATTTCTTTTTGGAATGCCTTGTTGATGCTTTCTACAGCAGTGTCCGCATCTTTTGCACTGAGACCAAGACAAATACTTTGTTCTGAGCAACTTTGTGTTATTAGTATTACATTGACATTCGCTTCTTCTAAGGCTTGGAATACTCTGCGCGCGGTGCCTTGCTCTTTGGCCAATCCTACACCAGATATATTGATGATGCTTATGTCTGGAAGAGAGGAAACACCTTTAATTTTACCTTCGTCATGACCACCGCTTTTGCTTATAAATGTTCCTTCTTCTTCAGGGTGAAAAGTATTTTTAAGATATAAAGGAATGTCGTTTTCCATTACTGGTTTGATCGTCGGAGGATAGAGTACTTTGGCTCCAAAAAATGCCATTTCGAAAGCCTCTTTATAACTCATCTCTCTGATGGGGCCAGCTTCTTTTACTACTCTCGGATTGGCGTTTTGCATACCGCTTACATCACTCCAGATTTCTAGTCTGCTTGCTTCCAGACCTGATGCGTATAATGCGGCGGAATAATCAGATCCTCCACGACCGAGTAGTGTGGTTTCACCCATTTCATTAGAGGCTATAAATCCACCAGCGATATAGTTTTTATTTTGATCGATTTGAGACATTAGTTTTTTTGTCTTATCGAAGTCTACTTCTGCACGATCGTATTGGCCGTTCGCTCTGATCATTTGTCTACTATCGATCCAGTCAATTACTATTCCTTCTTGAGTAAAGTACTCTCTTAATATATAAGAAGACATCAATTCCCCAAAGCTTTGAATTCGAGCTAATATCTTATTAGATCTCTCTTGTATAACATGAATGCTATGGCAGATATCTCTGAGTTGCTCGATATGGTCACTCACATAGAGCTTTATTCGTTCTTTATTACTCTCAACGAAAAGACTATCCATTAATTCTAGATGTCTATTTTCTAATGCTTTTAGCGATTCCTGATATTGATTGGAAAGCGCAAGGTTAGCAATCTCTTGTAGCTGATCAGTAGCTTTTGAAATAGCAGATACGACTACGAATACAGGTTCTTGAGATTGCTCGATTATTCCTTTTATTCTCTGTATATTATTGTGAGTGGCTACACTTGTACCACCAAATTTCATCACTTCCATGTTCAGATAAGTTTAAGCTAGTAAAATTAAGACATATAGAGGTGAAATGACCAAATAATTAGGTGGCAAGAAAATAAAATTATGTTCGCCAAAAATTTGGTGGGAATACAAAGAATGTTTGTATTCAGGAAATTGAAAGGTGATCTTATTTTAAATCCCCAAATAGACAAATGGTAAGAAGTGAAGGGATGTAAGTCGTTATTGCCTCTTCAGTATATGCCTTGGTTGAATAAGGAGTTGGTGGTAGTGGGTGTAGGGCCTAATTTGTAAAAGGACAGAAACTATATTGAACATGATGTTACTATATGTTGATATTAAAAAAGGTAACACGAATTTCTTCGTATTACCTTTTTGGAAAATTGATTCTTAATGGTAGCAAAGAATATTTATGCCTTGGCAATCTTATCCAATTTCTTACGAATGATATGCTCGCCAACCCCACCTTTGAGTTTGTCTATGACTTTATTGCCTTTCATGAAAAATAATTGTGGAATACTCTTTACTCCAAATTTTGCAGCTATTGCTTGATGTTTGTCAATGTTTACTTTTCTGACTTCTACCTTACCTTCATATTCTTCAGCTAAAGCATCTACAGTAGGCATTAGCACTTGACATGGACCACACCAATCAGCATAGAAGTCAAGTAGTACTGGTACATCTGATTTTATTAAAATGTTGAAGTCTTTATTGTTTTTTATCGCTTTCATGTATGTGTTGTTTATTGCGTTTAACTATTTCTTGATACAAATAACAATCAATTTATAGTTGTAGCCGATAGCAATTTTTCCTTGTTGATATGCAATTTTTCCTGTTTCTAATTTTATATCAATAAAAGCCTCGATTTTAATCATTATTTTCTTCTAGTTCAATTTTCTCTTGCTCTAGTTTTCTCTTGAGGTAATAGTAGGTTTCTACTTGTGACCTTATCGCTAAGTCAGTTGTGTCTCTTACATAAGAGTTGTTCTTTTTTACATCTATAATTCTAGCTTTGACATTGTCGTTTAGCTGAATATGAAGTAAGTCTTTTACTGTTTCTTTTATAGTCTCATCCAAGATAGGAAAAATAGTTTCTATTCTGTGGTGAAGGTTACGCACCATCCAATCAGCGGAAGATAAGTAGGTAAGTTCATCACCGCTATGATGGAAGTAGAATATTCTAGAGTGTTCTAGGTATCGATCAACAATAGAAATAGCTTTTATATTTTCACTGATTTTCTCGATGCCAGGCACAAGTGAGCAGATCCCCCTAATGATCAATTTTATATCTACACCTTTACTGCTTGCTTTATACAAGGCGTCTATCATTTCGCTATCTTGAAGGCTATTCATTTTTAGGATGATTTGAGCAGGTTTGCCTTGCTCAGCCATAGATGTTTCGAAAGCAATAAGACCTAGAAGCATAGGTTTTAGATTAAATTGGCCAACCGCCAAATACTTAAATGGCTTTGGTGGTCTATTCTTTGTTTCTAGATAAGAAAACACTCTTGTCGCTTCACTGGTGAGATTCTTATTCGCCGTAAATATTCCTACATCAGAGTATAATCTAGCCGTATCTTCATGAAAGTTACCTGTACTGAAGTAGCAGTAGATTTTAGCTTTCTCTTTTTCTATACGCCTTACGATAGTCATTTTTGAGTGTACCTTAAGACCAGGGATACTGTAGTTGACCGCTACTCCTGCTTTTTCTAATCTCTCGCCCCACATCAGGTTAGCGGCTTCATCAAACCGTGCTTTTACTTCTACGAACGCAGAAACTTGCTTACCATTCTTAACGGCGAGCATGAGTGCATCCATAATACGCGATATCTTGGCTACTCTATATTGTATGATCTTGATATGTGTTACACTTGGATCAGTGGCAGCATCTTCAAAAAACTTAATTACAGATTCGTAGCTATGATAAGGGACATGGTTAAGTATATCTCCTTTTTTTATTTCGTCAAAGATCGAATCAGCATCTTCAATACGATCCATCTTGAGTGGTGGCTGAGGTTTATCTTTAAGATGTTTTTCTCCTTTCCATGGAAATTTAAATAAGTCAAAATTATTGTGATATCTACCTTCAGGTAAAAGATCGTAATTGTCTAATTCAAATACATTTTGTAAAAAAGATAATAAGTGATCTGGCATCGTACGATCAAAAACTAATCTCGATGCAGTACCAACACTTCGCTTATTGAGGCTTTTTTTAATTTTTTCTATTAAATCACCGCTATATTCATCATCGATGTATAATTCAGCATCTCTTGTGAGCTTAATGGAGTGACTATCATGAATATCATATCCTGGAAAAAGATTACGAATATTATGTCTTACGATATCATCTAGGATGATAAAATCTTTCTCTGACTCATTGGTCGCAGGTAATTCCAGGTATCTAGGTAGATGATCTGATGGTACCTTTACGATGGCATAGTGAAATTCATCTTTGTCCTTCTGCTCCACGCTAGTCATAATCAATGCGAGGTACAACGATGCATTATTAAGAAATGGGCGTATTTTTTTACCTACTAATAGTACAGGTTGTACAAAAGGAAGCATGTATTCATTAAAATACTCTTCGATATATTCAATCTGAGCATCGGATAGTTTCTTTCTTCTTCTGATGTTCATGCCATTCTTGGCTAACTTAGGCACGATCTTCCTTTCAAATATGTCACTAAACTCTTCTTGTTGCTCATTTACAATCTTCAGAATTTCTTTAAGGATGTTTTCTGGCTCAAAGTCGAGGTTTTTCCTTGTTTTCTTACCCGCTCTCACGATATTTCGATGATTAGCTACTCGCACTCTAAAGAATTCATCGAGGTTAGATGAGTATATCGCTAAGAATTTGATTTTTTCGTAGAGAGGGACAGAATTATCTTTTGCCTCTTGTAAAACCCTATAATTAAAGGCTAGCCAGCTAATATCTCTGTGTATATATGGTGTCATATCGTTTGGGATGTTGTCCTTGTTAATCGCTGATCAAATATAAGAGCAATGATAAGACTATGTAGGATTAATTATCCTTGTATTTTTGTCATATTACATTAAAATTCAAATTAAACCTATGTCAAGAAGGAAGATAGCAGCTGGAAATTGGAAAATGAACAAGAATTATGATGATGCATTGCAACTCATACGTGATATATCTGCTACTAACCCACCAAAGGATATACATACTATCTTGGCCATACCATCTATATATCTCAAAAATGGGGTAGACATGCTGATGCATATCATTGGTATAGATGTAGCTGCGCAAAACTGCCATCAAGAAGAGTCTGGGGCGTATACTGGAGAGATCGCAGCAAGTATGTTAGCTTCTATATCTGTGCCATATGTTGTAATTGGACATAGCGAGCGTAGAGAGTATTTCTATGAAAATAATGCTCAATTGGCAAAGAAAGTAGATACGGCTCTTGCTAACGGTCTGCAAGTGATATTTTGCTGTGGGGAATCTTTGGAGATCCGCAAATCAGGAGATCATGTAGCTTATGTAAGCGAGCAGATCCGAGAAGGTTTATTTCATTTGTCAGATGAACAATGGTCTAATATTGTGGTAGCTTACGAACCAATTTGGGCAATCGGAACTGGAGAAACTGCTTCACCTGAGCAAGCGCAAGAGATGCATGCTGCTCTGAGATCGATGATAGCAAGCGAAAAGTCAAATGATATAGCTGATGACTTGAGTATATTATATGGAGGATCTGTCAAACCATCAAATGCGGCGGATATTTTCAGTGGATCTGATGTTGATGGAGCCTTAGTAGGTGGAGCGTCATTAGTGGCAGATGGATTTTTGGAAATCATGGATGCCTTATCGAAATCGTAATTTGGCACTTAACTTAGAGGTAAGTGTATTACTATAAATCCATCTAGCTAATAGAAGTTAGATTGTATATAAATGCAATCTCTAGAAGGAATATTTTGCCTATTGGTGCAATAGATGTTTGGTAGTTATTTCATAGCACCAAATAGTCGATCAGTAACAACAGTCCGATATTCAAATATTCCTTCTAGTTTCTTACGAACAAACAAAGAATGCGCGATTTGACCTAAAGGTCCTAAGGGCATGACATAGGTAATGATATCTTTCATCTTAACACCATTAGGTACCTCTTCGAACCAATGTTGATGATGCCACATAGTGTATGGTCCGAATCTTTGATTATCAACAAAATATTTTTTATGTTCTACGTGGGTGATCTCTGTCATCCAATTCATCTTGATGCCTAGTAATGGGGAGACCTTATATGATATGATTTGTCCCTCATACATCTTATCAGCGAGATCAGGTGACGTTATCTTAAAACCTAAATAGTCTGGTGTGATCTCTTTAAGGTTACGAGGAGAGGAGAAGAACTCCCAAGCTTCGTCAAGTGTACAGTTGATTACCTGTTCTTTTGATAATGTATAAAATTTCGGCATAGTATATTTTGGTTACACAGTTGCAAAGACAACATTGAGTGCGTTATATTGTTGCTAGTTAAACTTACAAATACAAGAATGAGAATTTTTTATATTTCATTTTTCTTGATCTTCATCAGCCAACAGTTAAGCTTTGCTCAATTTACAGTGAGTGGTTATGTGACTGATGTCGCTTCGGGTGAGACGTTAATAGGAGCCAATATTGTCCTTGCAAATGATGAGAATATAGGTGTCTCTACGAATACCTATGGCTTTTATTCTATCAGTTTGGATGAAGGGGTTCATAAATTAAAATGTACTTATCTAGGATATGAAGATCAAATAATAAGTGTTGAGATTGATGGAAAGAAGGAAGTCAATTTTAGAATGAGTGAAGGTGTAGAAATTGCAGAAGTTGTAATATCGGCAGAAAAAGAGGAAGAAGATAAAAATGTAGAAAGTACCGAAATGGGAACCATTGAAGTGCCTATGGCTCAGATCAAGAAGTTGCCAGCTTTATTTGGTGAAGTAGATCTACTCAAAAGTATTCAGTTATTGCCTGGCGTGTTATCATCTGGCGAGGGTAGTGCAGGATTTTATGTGCGTGGTGGTGGCCCTGATCAAAATTTGGTTTTGCTAGATGAAGCCGTAGTATATAACTCTGGACATTTACTAGGTTTCTTTTCAGTGTTCAATGCTGACGCTATAAAAAATACGAGTTTAATTAAAGGTAATATGCCAGCAGAGTATGGCGGCCGCTTAAGCTCTGTGTTGGATATACAAATGAAAGATGGAAATGATCAAATGTACAAAGCTCAGGGAGGTATAGGCTTAGTATCTTCAAGGTTGACTGTAGAAGGTCCTGTAGTGAAAGACAAAAGCTCTTTTATTGTGTCTGGACGGCGCACTTATATTGGAGATTTAGCACAGCCTTTTATCAATGGATCAGATTTCAAAGGCTCAAACTATTATTTCTATGATCTCAATGCAAAGATAAATTATAGATTGTCACAAAATGATAGATTGTATTTTAGTACGTACTTCGGTAGAGACGTATTTAAGTTTAATCAGACACAACGAGACCTAAGATTTAATTTGCCTTATGGTAATGCCACTGCTACGGCAAGATGGAATCATTTATTTAGCGATAAGCTTTTCTTTAATCTTTCGGCCATTTATAATGATTACCAATTTCGGTTAGATGGAGGACAAGATCAATTTGAATTTAACCTTCAGTCAGGTGTAAAAGATTGGAGTCTCAAAGCAGATTTCGAATATTTTTACAATAACAATAATACGATCAAGTTTGGATTAAATTTTACAAATCATGAGTTGAGTCCGAGCACAGTATCGGCCACTAATGGGGATGTTGATTTTGGGACGGACTACATCCCTAAGTATGCTAATGAATGGGGCGTATATGTACAAGATGACATTAAGTTTAATAGTAGTCTGAGTATGAATGTAGGCTTAAGACTAAGTATGTTTACTCAGTTGGGACCTTATGATTCTAAGCTGGGTAGAGGTTCTTTTGCTCAATGGGAATCAGTGGTTAATTATGTAGGGATAGAGCCACGTGCCAGTGTGAAGTACACATTGGATGAATCACTTTCTCTTAAAGCTGGCATAGCAAGGACGAATCAGTATTTACATTTGGTAAGCAATTCTACGAGTACGTTGCCGACGGATATTTGGGTGCCTAGTTCGGAGATAGTCGAACCTCAGCAAGGGATACAATATGCGTTAGGAGTATTTAAAAATTGGAATAACAATACATATGAAACCAATATCGAAGTATACTACAAGGACCTCAAGAATCAAATAGATTATGCGGAAGATTTTGTTGATGATTTATCACAAGAAGTAGAAGATGCTTTTGTTTTTGGTAAGGGGCGTGCTTATGGTGCAGAGTTTTTTCTAAAGAAAGCAAAAGGGAAACTCAATGGTTGGATAGGTTATACACTTTCAAAATCTGAACGATCTTTTGATGATATAGAAGATGGTAGATGGTATCCTACGGTATATGATAAAACCCATGACCTTTCGATAGTCGCTAATTATAAGATTGGTAGAAAATGGGATCTCGGAGCAGTGGCAATTTATGGTACAGGAAGAAATTATACGCCTGTCGGTGGGTTTTTTCTGATAGAGCAAAATATTAATTTGTGGTATGGCCCACGTAATAGTGATAGGTTGGATGCATATCATAGATTAGACCTTTCAGCAACTTTTACACCTAAGCCTGAAAGTAAGAAAAAATGGAAATCAAGTTGGACACTATCTGTATATAACGCTTATAATCGTAAAAATCCATTCTTCTTATTGTACAATACGGATGCAGATTTTAATACAGGAGAGGTTACTATTTCTGGAGACAAAATTACATTGTTTCCAATCATTCCATCTATCACATATAACTTTACTTGGAACTAATGAAATACTTACTAATTACATTTCTAGCTTTAATATATAGTGGCTGTTCTGAGCCATTTGAACCGATTACAGATGCTACTCAGCCATTAGTAGTAGAAGGGTATGTAGAATCTGGTAAAGGCAGCTTGCCTACGTATGTAATTATTACTAGAGCGCTTCCATTTATAACTGAGATCGGTCCAGATCAAATTAACGAACTTTTCGTCAATGGTGCAGATGTGAAGGTTAGTGATGGTGAGAAAACAGTGCAACTCACAGAACTTTGCCTAGAGGACTTACCGCCAGATCTTAAATTGGTAGTAGCCGAATCTTTGAACTTGAATGCTACAGATTTACAACTCAATATATGTGCTTACGTAGATATATTGGATCAACTCTTAAGAGAAGAAGGTCGAAGCTATGATCTGAAAATAGAAGTAGGAGAAGAGACTCTAACTGCGAGTACTACAATACCTCCATATATTCCACTTTACAATATTAGATTTGATGAGCCACCAGGAGAACCAAGCGCTGAATTTGCTAGGTTATATGCGACCATTGACGATCCTGAAGGTGTCAAGAATTATTATCGCTACAAATCAGCAGAGAATGACGGACCGCTAATTACACCCTTTACTTCAGTTGTCAATGATGTATTCTATGATGGGCAGTCGTTTGAATTTCCACTGAATAAAGCGGAAAACTTGGAAGAAGAGGTACCATTTGATGAGTTTGGTTTGTTTTCAAGAGGAGATAGTATTACGCTAAAGTGGATGTCTATCGATAAAGCTCATTTTGATTTTTGGAATACTAGAGACTTTTCAGCTAACAGTGCTGGTCCATTTGCTAGCTATACGCGTATCAAAGGCAATGTAGCTGGCGCATTGGGCATATGGGGCGGCTACTCTGTTGATAATTATCGTTTGTTTGTTCCTTATCAATAATGGTAGCGAGAGATAGAAGTATAAGTGATTAAATCTACATGCTTTCAATAGTATAGCTTGTTATGTAAGACTTTTCTCATTAGCATCAAGCGTGTATTAAAGTAAAAATTTGAGTTAGAAGAGGTGCATAGATGGCTGCCAACCTAGATCTGAGGATGCTGATAGGATAATATTTATCACATATAACAATTCTTAATATCATAATAAAGTTAACTTTGTCAACAATGCCTTCAGCTCACTGCAGGTACATTTCTTAAATATAAAGTTGACCTTATTATGAAGTTTGAGATCAAATCTGCTTTACCTCATATCATTAGTTTTGTTGTAATGGTTCTTTTGGCTGTTATATACTTTATCCCTCAGTTTCAAGGAAAGGAACTAGTACAAGGAGATATAGTATCCTACAAAGGTGTATCGTCTGAAGCGGTTGCGTACCAAGAAAAAACAGGTGAGACGGTACTATGGTCAACCAGTATCTTCGGTGGAATGCCTACCTATCAGAGTTCAGCACCACAAAACAATAACCTAGTAAAGTATCTTGAAAGAGGAATGGGACTTGGAATGTCAAGACCTGCAGGGTACTTTATATTTGGGATGTTAGGGTTTTATCTTTTGATGCTGACGATGGGAGTTAGTCCATGGGTAGGTTTGATAGGGGCTATATTGTTTGGACTGTCCACGAATCATATGGTATTGTACGAAGCAGGTCATATGAGTAAAGTGAGATCTATCATGAGTATGCCTATGATTATCGCAGGAGTGCTATTGGTGTTTCGTAAAAAGTATCTTCTTGGAGGGGCCATATTTGGTTTGTTTCTCGGTGTGAATATATATGTCAACCACTTGCAGATGACCTACTATCTAGCGATGATACTGGGTATACTGACTATCTTAGAAGTGATAAAGATGGTGAAGGAAGGAAATATGACTCACTTGTGGAAATCACTATTAGTACTGGCAGTAGGAGCTGCGTTGGCCTTGTCATCAAGTGCTTCTAGAATATTGACGACTTTGGAGTACACACCAGAAACGGTCAGAGGACATGCGGTATTAGATGCTGGAGAAAATCGTGGGTCTGGAGGTGGAATGGAATGGGAGAGAGCGATGTCATGGAGTAACGGTACCGTAGATTTGTTGCCATCATTGATACCATATGCTGCTGGAGGTGGTGGAGCGACCAAGTTAGGTAAGGATTCAGCATTAGCGAAAAAGCTTAATAGGCGGAGCGAATTTGTAGCACCGATGTATCATGGTGACCTTACGTTTACTGGAGGACCTTCGTATTTCGGTGCAGTAGCATTTTTCCTTTTCTTGCTAGGAGCATTTTCTATTAAAGGAAGGATGAAGTGGTGGATAGTAGCAGGAGTATTGCTCACCTTTATGCTTTCGATGGGTAAGAACTTTCCAATAATCAACAGATTGATATTTGATTACTTTCCGATGTTCAATAAATTCCGAACACCAAATTCGGTTTTGAGTGTGACCACCATATTCATTCCTTTATTGGGAATGTTAGGTCTTTATAAGTTGACACAATCAAAATCAAGAGAGGCGGATTTCAAAAAGCCAGCATTGTTAGCTTTGGCATTATCTGCTGGATTTGCAGTTGTTTTAGCACTTGTAGGTCCTATGTTTATAGATTTTGCCCACCCCAATGATATTAGATCGCTTCAAGATCCTAGTCTTATCGAAGCAATAGTAGAAGATAGAGCATCGCTCTTGCGTTCATCATCATTTAGAACTGCAATCTTGATATTGATTGCTTTTGGGGCGATATGGATGTATATGAAAGAAAAAATATCATCATTAATTATGTTGGCCGTTGTCGGTGGAATAGGTGCGTTTGATCTATTTCAAATTGATAGATCTTACCTTGGGTCTGAAAAGTTTGTAACTGCACGTAAGGCAGAATCAGCATCAACTCCAAGAGCCGTAGATGAACAAATATTAGCAGATACAGATCCACATTATCGTGTACATGATACTACTGTAGATCCATTTAATAGTGCAATACCTGCTTTTCATCATAAGCTGATTGGAGGGTATCATCCGGCAAAATTACAGCGATATGATGATTTAATTCAGGGGCATATTGGACGTGGAAATATGGCGGTATTCAATATGTTAAACGCCAAATATTTCATCGTAGCAGGACAGGATGGGAAGCCTGCAGTACAGCGTAATCCTGCCGCTATGGGCAATGCTTGGTTTGTAAGTCAAATCGATCTAGCAACTAGCGCTGATGAAGAATTTGAGAAGCTTAATGGTTTTGATCCTGCTGTTACAGCTATTGTTAATAAAGAATTTGATGGGTATTTGGCAGGTTTGACTCCTTCCAAAAATGGTAATGTAGTATTGACTGAGTATACACCTAATGCCATCACATACAAGTCAAATACGAGTTCAGAGCAGTTAGCTGTATTTTCAGAAATATGGTATGGACCCAATAAAGGTTGGCAAGCCTACCTTGATGGTCAGCCTGTTGATCATATTAGAGCAAACTATGCCTTAAGAGCATTGAAAGTGCCTGCTGGTGAGCATGTAATCAAATTTGAATTTAAACCTAGTAGCTATTCTATGGGTGAGACAATTAGTTTGGTAGCATCTCTAATTTTGATTTTTGCTGCTTTGATAGCGTTATATTTTTACTTTCGTAGTGAGGATAAAAGCTTGCCTACTTTTGAGGAAGTCATTGCTGAGAATTGAGAGAGCCTATTAAACAAACGATATAATTAAACGCTATACTATGGTAATTGCTATCTCAATAATAATTGGATTTGTTGCTTTGCTACATTTGTATTTCTTGTATTTTGAAATGTTTGCATGGACAACAAAAGGACCAAAGATATTTGCAGCTTTTCCTAAAGATCTTTTTCCAAAGACAAAAGCCATGGCTGCTAACCAAGGGCTATATAATGGGTTTTTAGCCGCAGGTTTGATATGGACTTTCTTTATCACCGATGAACTTTGGAAGTATAATATTGCATTTTTCTTCTTAGGCTGTGTGGTAGTGGCAGGTCTGTATGGAAGTCTAACTGTTTCTAGGAAAATACTATTTGTACAGGCGCTTCCGGCATTGATAGCGATTGTTTTGATATTGATATATCGATAGTGCATGCTATTTGATTCAATAGATTTCGCCATTTTTCTACCTCTAGTCTTTGCGATCTATTGGGGGATTAATAAATATGGTGTTCGTCTGCAAAATGTATTTTTAATACTTGCTAGTTATATCTTTTATGGCTGGTGGGATTGGAGGTTTTTGGGGCTGATTATGTTGAGTTCCTTGGTGGATTATAGTATTGCCAACTGGATTTATAGATCGGATTCAAAAGTCAAAAGTAAATATCTATTACTAATTAGCCTGTTGGTAAATTTGGGCCTTCTATCGATTTTCAAGTATTACAATTTTTTTATTGAAAATTTTGAAGCATTGTTCTCAGTACTAGGATCTAGCAAGATTTTTTTACGCTTAGATTGGATATTGCCAGTAGGGATTAGTTTCTATACTTTTCAGACGATGAGTTATACTATAGATGTATATCGCAATAAAATAAAACCCAGTAAAGATCCCTTTTCTTTTTTCGCATATGTAAGTTTTTTTCCTCAGTTGGTGGCAGGCCCTATCGAGAGGGCGACTAATTTCTTGCCTCAGTTTAGGACGAGTCGAACTTTTGATTATGCGCAAGCAGTGGATGGATTACGTCAAATACTTTGGGGATTATTTAAAAAGATGGTCATTGCAGATAACTGTGCAATTTATGTAGATATGTTTTTTGCAGATCCTTCTGCATACTCTGGAAGTGCACTTCTACTTGGCGCTATCTTCTTTGCGTTTCAGATTTATGGTGATTTTTCAGGGTATTCTGATATAGCCATTGGAACTGCAAGATTATTTGGTTTCAACCTTATGCAAAATTTTGCCTTTCCTTATTTTTCTAGAGATATTGCTGAGTTTTGGAGACGTTGGCATATTTCATTGTCTAGTTGGTTTAGGGACTATGTCTACATACCGTTAGGAGGAAGTAGGGGAGGTAAGGTAATGACATTACGAAATGTATTCATTGTATTTCTTATTTGTGGCTTCTGGCATGGAGCGAATTGGACTTTTATTTTGTGGGGTTTATTGAATGCTGCACTCTACATTCCACTTTACGTATTTGATCGAAATAGAGATAATCTAGATATTGTCGCAGAAGGTAAATATTATCCCTCTTTAAAAGAGACCTTCCAGATAATTGCCACGTTTAGTGTAACTGTTTTACTTTGGATACTTTTTAGGAGTGATTCAGTAGGGGCGGCAATTGAATATATTACTTTCATATTCACTAATGGTTTATTCTCGATCCCTATTTTTGCTGAAAAAGGAACGGCTTTTTCTACGGTATTGCTCATCATACTTATGTTATTTGTGGAATGGAAGTCAAGAGCAGATAAATATGGACTTGAGACTTTTCTGTTTTCTCAATCTGGATTCTTAAGACTAAGTTTCTATGTGTTAATTGTATTTGTCATTGGAATGTATGCCAGTGTACAGCCCCAAGACTTTATATACTTTCAGTTTTGATATTATTTATTAAAAACATATTACGTTTTCTGTTCGTTAGCATAATAGCTTATGTGGTTTTGGTAATTGTATGGGGAGAATTGATTCCTAGTCAATTAAGGCCCAATTTAAAAGGTATAGAAGGGAAAGATGATTATATATTACAGAAGTATAGAGAAATGCAAGAAATGAAAAACTTGGATGTTCTCTTTGTCGGATCATCTCATGCCTATCGGACGTTTGATTCTCGTATATGGAATGAAAAAGGTTATCACGTATTTAATATGGGAACATCAAGTCAGACACACATTCATACAGGTTTACTTCTTCGTGAACTTATACCCAAATCAAAACCAAAGTTAGTCGTGTATGAAGTATATCCTGATATTTTTGCAAATGAAGGAGTCGAATCTAATTCTATATTTTTAGCATATGGAATATGCAAAGAAGAAATGAGCGCGGTAGCATTGAAAAGCGCAAATATTAAGTCAATAAATGAATTGATATTTGCTCAGTATAAATCAATTGTGAGGCCAGATGAAATAATACCAATTATAGTTGATACGAGTATTCAGATTTACAGGTCAGGTGGTTTTATAGAAAAAATGGATGGTCAATTTCATGATTCTCAAAGACACAAGAATGGAAAAATCCAACCGCATCAACTTAATGCTTTTTACAGTAACTTAGATTATCTCAAGAGTTGCAATATTCCGACAGTACTCGTAAATGCTCCAGTCACTACAGCAGAATCTGGACGTTTCAAAGATCAAGTTAAATATGATGAAATAATGTCTAATTTTGACAATTACGTTGATTTAAGTCAATTGGATATATTAAGTGACTCATTACACTTCTATGATTACCATCATTTAAATCAAATGGGGGTTGAACTTTTTAATCCGTATTTCATAGATTGGTTAGAAAATCAAAATATAAAGGGCTTTGAGAAAAATTGATATCATTTTATATCTAGTAACTCTCCTGTTATTACTTGTTCCTTATGGAATTATGGTACTCTCTAAGAAGCTTGAACCTTATCCAGCTATCATACTGCCAGATGGCAGCTCGACAGTTCTTCATGATGATGAATATATTACTTATAGTAAGGTAGAACTATTAGGTCGAGATACATTAAATGGTGATCTCCAAAAAATAAACATTACTGCATTTCTAGATCCTATACCGAGTAATAGAATATATGGCTTGATGAATAATTCTTTTGGGATTAATAAAGTTAGAAATGATACATTTTTTTTTAGAAAAGAAATATTGCCTCCACTGATTAATAGTAAATATTATAGTGAATTGGAAGTGAAAGAGCTTTCGGATTGGTATAAGTTGAAATTGAGTAACCAGGGCTTAGATAATTCTGAATTCATATTTCAAGAAGAAATAATTACAATTGATCGAGTCACCAATGAGATCGTAGATTCCCTATTGTCAAGAAGTGTGAAATATACGTTATATGATTAGAGCATTGTCCAATATCATATATAATATAAGAGCGTCTTCCGAAGTAAGTATAGATGCAAGTAGTAATTTTAGAATCTTATGGGGTTTGTGGATATTGATAGTTAATACTCCAACATATCGTTGGTTAGCAGAGGTGCCTCATAAGCTGTTTCATCATACGTGGCTAGAGATGTTAGGTATGAGTATTCCAGATTTTTCTTACGGTTTTTATTTGTCGTTAGATTTGTTAGTTATTCTCTCTGTATCCTTGGTTACCTTAGGTATCAAAGCAAGATTTTTTACAGCGGTATTTTTATTAACTAATTTGATTGGTTATTCTATTGAAAACAGTTTAGGAAAGATTAATCATGGTGGACTTTGGTTTGCATTAATAGCTTGTTGTATGCTTTCTGATTGGTCAACGAAGAATGCCATAATTCCTGATCATAAATGGAACATTCATAAAACTATCGTTTCAATTTTGGCAATTTGTATTGCATTTGGATTTTTTACTGCAGGGATTCCAAAGGTGTTGCATTGGATAGATTTTGACGTGCGTAGTAGTGGTGTTTTAAAGTGGTGGCTATCAGGATTGTTTACTGAAGCTAATGCAGGGTTGTTTGATGTAAATATGGGCGAAGTCCCTAATTTTGTATTAGAAGGTATGGACTATTTAGCTGCAATATTTGAAGTAAGTGCTTTTTTGTTTTTACTATTGGGCAAGAAATATTGGAAATTTTGGTTAATCATAGCTTCGATATTTCATTTGTCAAATTGCATTTTATTTGGTATATCTTTTATAAGTTATATTCCTGTATATGCGTTTTTCTTATTGGCACCATTGTATAATATGAAGACGTTTAGAAATTGGAATATGCTTATAGCTATTGTGGTGGTGATAGGATTGATTAAAATTACACTTACACTACTAGATGTCAACCTACTACTGAAAGTAAGTGTATTGAATATTTATTTAGCAATGTTTTTTTGGGGCGCTTTGATTGTTGCTGCGGTATGGAATGCGATCAAGGATATGTCAAAGCAAATTAAGATTAATTGAGATCATTATGACTATAAAATCACTACATATCTACCCAATTAAGGGATTAGGGGGAATAGAATTGCAAGAAGCTATATTATTAGAACGAGGTATGCAATATGATCGTCGATGGATGTTGGTAGATGCTAATGGAGAGTTTATGAGTCAAAGAAATGATTCTAGGTTGGCACTTTTTCGATGTAGTATTGATGATGTATTGCGGATTAAATATGGAGGGAGTGATATAGCTGTAGAGTTAGATCAATATACGGACCATAAAATTTTAGCTACGGTATGGGAGTCCGAAGTTTATGGATTCGAAGTGAGTAGAAAGGTGAGTGATTGGTTTAGTGATTTGCTAGGTGTATCATGTAGGTTGGTACGGATGGTAGATGGATACGATAGGTATAAGGAATTAATCAGAGGGCCTAAGCAAACAAAGTTAAGCTTTGCAGATGGTTATCCATATCTGATTTTAGGAACTGCGAGTATCGAGAAATTGTCGAAAGTAGCAGGAAAGGAAATTCCAGCAAATAGATTTAGACCTAATATAATTGTACATACATCGACAGCTAATGAAGAGGATTATTGGAATTTTTTGCAGGTAGGGAATTTTAAGATGCAAGTAATAAAACCTTGTGTCAGATGTCTAGTAATAAATATAGATCAAACGTCCGCAGAACAAAAAGCTGAACCATTAAAGTCTCTTTCTAGCTATCGAAGAGACGGTAATAACGTTATTTTTGGTGTCAATGCTATTTGCTTGGAAGAGGGAGTAATCAAAGTGGGAGACACTTTGCATTGCACTAACTAAAGGCCTCTATATTTTTTAATAAATCTTATTGAATGAAATCGATATTACTAATTATCCTTTCTGTGTTTTCCCTATCACTTGTTGCGCAATCACAGTTTTCTAGAGTTAAGGTCGATCTGACGCAGAGGTCACTTAAGGAGCTGTCTACTTTGGGTATAGAGACAGATCATGGATTTTATGCTAAGCATCGTCATTTCATTTCAGATATGTCGGATCGACAGATCGCTCATCTCCAATCTAATGGTTTTGTGGTAGAGACATTGATAGAAGACATAAAATCATTTTATAAAAATCAGAATATACCAGGTCATGAACATTATCACGAGCATGAAACTGTGGTTCGAAATGGTGCTCCATGTGATGAGGGTGTGGATAGTACAATTGACACTGAAATTCTTACACCGAGTAATTACACCGATGGAAGTATGGGAGGATTTTTTACTTATAACGAGATGATTGACATCTTAGATGATATGAGGGTGAAATACCCTAACTTAATATCAGTTAAAGATACAGTGACTGATATACATACTCATGAGGGTAGACCAATATACTGGCTAAGGATATCTAACACTCCAGATATAGATAATGATAATCCTGAAGTGCTTTATACTGCACTTCATCATGCAAGAGAAGCTAATAGCTTATCACAATTAATATTCTATATGTGGTATATCTTGGAAAATTATGAAAGTGATGAAGAAGTTCAATATTTAGTTGATAATACTGAAATGTATTTTATGCCTTGTATAAATCCAGATGGTTATATCTGGAATGAGATGACCGATCCTGAGGGTGGTGGTTTATGGAGAAAGAATAGATTTGTAGATGATAATGGCAACACAGTTGGAGTTGATATTAATAGAAATTACGATTATGAATGGGGTCTAGATGATCTGGGTTCTTCACCAGATTCCGATGATGATACCTATAGAGGGGTATCAGGCTTCAGCGAACCAGAGACACAAGCAGTTAGGGACTTTGCAAATCTGCATGATTTTCAGATTGCTCTAAATCATCACACATTTGGTAATTTACTAATCCACCCATGGGGTTTTAGTGATAGTGCAACCTCTGAGGACACTACCTTCAAGGCATTGGGAAGTATTATGACTGAAGATAATAATTTTATTATTGGAACGGGCACAGAGACTGTTGGATATGTGGTAAACGGTGATAGTGAT
>CALKJD010000030.1 GCA_937995755.1 uncultured Saprospiraceae bacterium
AAAAATACTTCTGACGAGTCGTATCCGCGGTAGATGCATCTATTGGTGTTAATGAAACTAAAGCTGAAGGAATGGAAGTTACAGCTGATGAAGTTTGTGCTACTACATTGATAGTCAACATATCGAAATCTACACCATTAAGAGGATTTAAATAGTCAGTCACAGCAGACTCATCAGCAAAGGCAAATTCCGCACCCCAAAATCCATTTGGAATTTCAGAAGCGTAACTCTTAAACGAAATATTAGATCCCAAAGAATAAGAACTAAGATCCACCAAAATTTCTGCTCTCTCTCCTGGAGCTAATCTTAATCGAGTCAATGCTACTGGGTCATTTAATAATCCACCATCAGAAGCGATCTGCCAAAAAGTAGATCCATCCGAAATACCAAAATTAAAAACTCTATGTGTAGCCCCATTTAGAATTCGAAATCGATTGACTTGATTCGGTGCATCTAGACTTGCATTTCTAGTCGCATTGACTAAAAAAGTAGAATCTTTATTAGGGTTCGAGTTTCCTGTTAATGACGGAACAGAGTACAAAATTGAATCCCCTAGCATAGCTTTGGTTTGTAAGATAAGTGGAAAATCATCCACACCATAAGTCCGAGGAAGGTTTAATACAGCTTCCTCAGCATCCCTGACAATAATTAATCCTGCTAAACCTAGCACCACATGTTTCATAGTAAAATAATGCAAATGTGGATGATACCAATATGTAGATGCTTTATCTTCCACAACGAATTGTGGCGACCAAGTTTGATTAGGCGAAATGACGGAATGAGGTCCTCCATCATTTTCAGGAGAAACGTGAAAACCATGCCAATGCGTTGTGGTTTCTTCACCTATACTATTGGTTACATTTAAGGTAACATTATCTCCAGCATTCATGATTAAGGTAGGGCCTAATATGTCACCATTATAACCCATGGTCGCAGATGGACCTCCGCCATGTATATTATAAGTACCATGTTGCATATTCAAGTTATAAACTGGACCCGTTAGAGTCGGAGGAATGTATAATGGATTCGTTTGCCCTAACAGTAAATTAGAGAAGAGCAAAGTAGATAATATAACAAATAGTGATTTCATAGCTTAGCTTATTGAAGGTTTACTAATACTAAAACAAAACCTGTTTGTGGATTTCTTTTGGTTAGTACTTTTCCTAGTATGGCACCCTGTGCCTTTTGAAAATTTTTAACTCTCATCGCTTCTCCTTTTTTAGAAGAGCTAGTTAAAAAATCTCCAACCTCAATTTCCCCATTTTCATTATTTGATTTGACGTATACTCGACCCAATAAAGCAATCGGAAAATCACCGTTAGCTATACTACCCTCTTGCCCCATAATCATCCCTGGATTGATACCATTGGCACCACTGATTACGCCTAACACTTTTTTATCTCTGGCACTATCACACAGCTTCATTTTACCTTCACTTTTTTCATCAATGCAAACCAGCATACCACATTCCATTTGACCTACCTTTTCATTACTATCAAAATATTCTGCAAGATCAGATCCACCTTTAATTTCAATTTCATCTAATCGAATTCTACCTACTTTAGAAGAACCAAAATCACCATCTATTTCGATGGTTTGGTGGCCCAAATCATTGTACAATACCATTTGACTACCTTCGCCAGGTCCTTCCGAAGCTACAATCTCTACAGTAGTTTGACCAATGGCTTTTTCCATTCTAAAATTATAATCGTTTTGAATTTTAATACTTCCATCTACATCCAAACCACCTTTCGCTTGTATAGCCACTCTTCTATTAGTTAAAGTACTTCCTCCTCCTGTCAATATCACAGGTCCTGCATAATTAGGGTAGCTCAATCGACCTGCAGTTGCTTCCTTAATTGAACTAGCCGAGTTGAGTTCTATAATTCCGCTTCCTCTAACATTAATAGATCCATTTACATCTAAGGCTGACTCAGGTTCCGAAACATTGATTCCCATATTTCCATTCTTCATAACTGTCAAAGCATTATTTCGATTTCCACTTGACGACCCTCTGCCTACTACAAATAATCTGTCAGAAGCATCATAGACAAATGTACTCTGAGGAGTATAATCCGTACTATATGTACCAATTACTGTCTCTCCCCATGACCTTGCATAAGTACCTGTACCGAGAGCTGTAGAATAATCACCGCTGGCGATTGTATTTGAACCCATCGCAACACTATTTTCGGCTTGAGCAGAACTACTTCCTGCCGCAAACGATAAGTAACCTGAAGCTGATCCTTCACCCAATGCAACCGCTGCATACCCTGTCGCATCTGCCGAGGTACCAGCTGCAAACGAATTATCACCCGTCGCCGATACGAACATACCTAAACCAATAGCTCCATAACCAGAGGCATTGACGTTTCTTCCAAAGGCGAAAGAATAATCTCCTACATTATCGTCTCCAAAAAAATTGTTATTAAGTACGGTTCCTCCGCGAAAAGCAGATTTTGAATAATCAAAAAACATCATTGTATCAGAGATCGCTGTATTATCAGGAATATCTATTCTACCGAAGACAAAATCCTTATTGAAGCTAGAAGAATTTTGTCTAATCAAATCTCCGACCAATATAAATGGAGAATTACTATCACCTGTAGTCCAATCTGAGCCTACCCTACTATACATACCAGTAGGTTGACAATCTGTACAGTACACCATTAACCCTTCTACAGGATTTGAAATGGCATTCATTAAAGCGGATGTCATCCTTGGCGGCAAAAATCCTTTTTGAGAACTTTGCATCTCTAACAACGCACTATTATCTGGTGTATCGGTGCCTATCCCCACAGACCCCTCTTCATCATCGACACCATAATGCACCGTGATGGTTAAGGTATTATTATCTATTTTATTGAAAGTGGTATTACATGAAGGAGTACCTACACCAAAAGTACGATATGCCGAGAATACGAAATTTAGAATATGTCCGCCTGGGTAGGTTCCATTGGCGGCCGTTTCTCCTAAGAATTGATTGTTACTTGTTCCAGAAGAGTTTCCTACTCCAGAAATAATGGGAGCGCTTGATTGACCAGGAAAGAGTATAGAAGATCTTTGATCGGCCATCCAAGCTGGAGAAACAGCGGTAAAATCATATGCTACATCTACACCAGTTACTGTAATTGAAGGCCCTGCTGGCAAAGTAATATTTAATTCAATTTCGTTACATCCTGCACTACTTGCATTGATATCTGTAGGGATATCACCAATATTATAAGTAGTAGTCACTGATTGTGAAAAACCAATATTTACGATGCAAATCAAGATAGAAACAATAAATATTCGTACCATATCGAGCTCTTATAAGTTATAGATTATGCAATATATTATGCATCTATCTACTTTGAAAGCAGCATATAGTAACTAGTGCCATCCGTAATGTATTCGGTAGTTCCCTAATTGTTTTTGGTAAAATAGGTATTCAAAAAATGAGTGATCATCTATGTAAATCACAAACAAAATTAAAGCTATGGTTCCCACTTTTATCGTCTACATTAAATGGATGATCAACGTTCTATTTCTTTACATTTTAAAAATGCAATTTCATTCCCTCATGAGTTGCTTTGAAGCCCAAATCTTCGTAAAACTGAATTGCCATTGGTCTTTGCTTATCAGAGGTCAATTGAATTACATGCGCATTTCTTTCTTTAGCTCTACTAATAGCCCATTCAAACATTCTCTTCCCTATTCCGCATCCTCTTTTATCTTTTCTAATTCTTACACCTTCTATTTGCGCTCTGACACCACCTTGATAAGTTAAGTATTGAATAAATGATAATTGCAGCGTTCCTATGATCACATTATTAGCATCTTCGACCACTATTAGTTCTTGATTATGATCAGCGTTAATATTTCTAAAAGCCTCCAAGTATCTCAACGGTATAGGAATCTGATAATTTTCTCTTCGGCTTCCGAGTTCGTCATCTGCAAGCATCTCTACGATAAATGAAACATCCTTTTCAACCGCCTTTCTAAAATTCATAACTCACATAGTTTAAATAATTCATAGCCATATCTATACTTCATCAATTTTATAAGCAAAATTAACTCCTTCTAAGATACGTGATATCCATGACACTAACATCCCATCACAGGTATGCAAATTAATTGGGCTATTCGTCCTCTCCAGGTGAAGCCATCATTTGACATTACTACCACTATTTATATTACTAAGATTTAGCTTATTCACAATTCTACTTGTACTTTTGGTAGATCAACAATAAAACACACAATACAATGAAATATACAGTTACAGATAGATTCTTGAAATACGTAAAGATAGATACTACGGCAGATCCTTACAGTGATACATCTCCATCTACCGAGAAGCAGAAAGATCTTACTAAAGTGCTAATGGAAGAACTAGCAGAGATGGGTATCAAATCTGAAACTAATAGCAGTGGTTATGTATATGCACGTATCCCTGGCAATGTAGATCACGAAACTAAGACTGTGTTTTTCTGCTCACATATAGATACTGCGTACGACTGTAGCGGTACTAATGTGAAGCCTATCGTACACAAAGACTATCAAGGTCAAGATATCATATTACCTGATGATACTACTCAGGTGATTACACCAGAGAAATATCCTGCGCTCAATGGCAAGCATGGTCATGATATCATTACGGCTAGCGGATTGACGCTACTGGGAAGTGATGATAAGTCTGGCTTAGCAATTATCATGGATGCAGCGTATCAATTAGTTAACAATCCTGATCTGAAGCATGGTGATGTAGCGATCTTTTTTACTACAGATGAGGAAATCGGACGTGGTACAGCTAATGTAGATTTAGCTAAAATCAATGCTGACTTTGGCTATACACTAGATGGTGGAGAGCGAGGGCACTTCGAAGCTGAAAATTTCTCTGCGGATGCCTTAAAAGTGACGATACAAGGTGTAAGTGCTCACCCAGGATATGCTAAAGGAAAAATGGAAAATGCTATCAAAATAGCAGCTGCCATTATCGATAGATTACCTAAAAGCAACTTATCTCCAGAGACGACTACAGGAATGGAGGGATTTGTACATCCTAATCGTGTAGAGTCTGCGCTAGAGGAGGCGACTATAGACTTTATCATCAGAGACTTCAATACTGAGAATCTAGCGAAGCATGAGGAGATGGTAGAAAACATTATCAAAAGTGTATTGACGGACTATCCAGGATCTACATACACATTTGAAGTCAGAAATCAATATCGCAATATGAGAGATGTACTAGACAAGCATCCCTATGTAGAGCAATATGCGCTTTCTGCTATGGATCGTGTAGGTGTTGAGAAGCATCCAGGATCTATCCGTGGTGGAACAGATGGAGCAATGCTATCTCATATGGGATTACCTTGTCCTAATCTATTTGCAGCAGAGCAAGCGATACACTCCAAACATGAGTGGACGTCTGTACAAGATATGCAAGCGGCCGTAGATACTGTCGTAGAGATCTGTAAGATTACTGCAGAGGTTTAATTTTCAGTAGTAGTTGAACGTATTTTGATGGCAACCGATTTATAAATGTCAAAGGTTTTGATATTCTAAAATCAAAACCTTTGACTACAATAGAGAGTTATTTATACAAGACACATCAGGAGTACAATGGCACTTCTCTCAATTTAATAAAAAATATAAATCTATATAATGTCACTAGACAGGCAAACTAAGAAGACGATAGAATCTAATGTAATGGCATCTATCCGCAATATACTTTTGGTCGTACTCTGTGCAGGTATGATGGGTATGGGTATGGTCAAGATGGTAGGTGTTCCTGAGCTCATAGAAAGATTCGCTGAGTGGGGATTTACTAGATGGATGGTCTTTGCTATTGGTGCATTAGAGCTATCTATTTCTATTGGATTATTCATTAAACCTGTCCGCAAATATGCCATTTTAGCATTAGTAGTATTATTGGTTTCTGCACTGAGTACTCATGTACTATTTGGAGATACTTCTGGAGCTATTGGTCCTTTTGCAGTACTTACTGGTGCATTGGCTTTATGGTGGCTGGACACTAAAGTAGAGTCCACAAAGAGTAATGTATAAGTAAATCTATTAAAGAGTAAGTCCTTAATTCTTCTACATCATCGTGGCAACCACATATAGCTTGTGTCCTTAGAAGGCACTGCAAGAATGATTATCATATCAGAAATTTAGAATCTCGAAATCCATATTAATTCGAAAGAGTAATGGAATGTAGGATATAGTATCAAATCAAGATTTGGAATTTGTGCTATCATCTCATAAATTCCTTCATAGGCATACATATTGGACATGACTCTAGCGAAGTCAAAAACACCAAATAAAAGAAGCCCAACATATCACATGACGTTGAGCTCCCATTTCTAATACTACATTAGATCCTATAGAATACAAATTCCGATTTACGTTGGAATTTGGAATTTAATTTACTCTTTCCCTGCCATCAGTTCATTGTCCATAAGTTGAGCCGATTTCATGAGTCTTACACACTCTGCTTTGTAACCTTCTGGATCATGTGACTTTGATGATTCAGCCAATTGAATTAAGTCATTCATATCGAAAGTGTTGATATAATCTGACTTGCGAATCGAAAGACCAAACTGTGCTATACTCATAGCAAATCTAACATGCTCTGGTGCCTCTTTAACATTCATAGCTTCTGGGCCAATTTCTTGTACTAGCTTCTTACTTTTATTGCCATCAGGCTCTTTATATCTCAATTTGATCGTAGCTAATTCCTTACTATTATTATATACTTTCTTATCATTCCCTTGATACTTTAGATCATCCACCGCACCTGCAAAACTACTTTCCACTCCTACTGGAATAATTTCATACAATGCGGTTACGGTATGCCCAGCGCCAAGTTCACCTGCGTCTATCTTATCATTATTGAAATCTTCTTTCTGTAGCATACGATTTTCATAGCCTATCAATCTGTATGATTGTACGTAAGCAGGATTAAACTCTACTTGTATTTTTACATCCTTAGCTATCGTGAATAAAGTGCCAGCAAATTCAGAGACAAATATTTTTCTTGCTTCTTGAATGTTATCGATATACGCATGATTACCATTTCCTTTGTCTGCTAATATTTGCATTTTACTGTCTTTATAGTTACCCATACCATATCCGAGTACAGATAAAAACACTCCAGACTTTCTTTCCTTTTCGATCAGATCTTCGAGGCCCATATCACTACTAGTGCCGACATTAAAATCTCCATCGGTGGCGAGTATCACTCTATTATTCCCCCCTTTGATAAAATTACTTTTAGCGGTCTTGTAAGCCAATTTTATTCCTGCTCCTCCAGCAGTACTTCCTCCAGACTTTAGATGATCTATAGCATCTAATATTTTCTGTGGCTCTGAGGCTGAAGTCGGCTCTAGCACTAGTCCAGCAGCGCCTGCGTATACTACTATCGACACCTTATCTTTTGGACGCATTTCTTGTAGGAGCATCTTCATACTCGTTTTCACAAGGGGTAGTTTATTAGCACTACTCATACTACCAGACACATCTATGAGAAAGACAAAATTACTTAGCGGCAACTTATCCTTTTCAATATCTTTTCCTTGCAACGCTACGTGCAAAATCTGATGTTTATTATTCCACGGACAATCCACAAGTGAAGAATGAATCGCAAAAGGAACATCAGTCTTTGGACCTTCATAATCGTAATCAAAGTAATTAATCATCTCTTCGATACGGATCGCATCTTGTGGTGGCATCTGTCCATTATCTAGGTATCTACGTACATTACTATATCCTGCACGATCGACATCGATTGAAAAGGTAGAGAGCGCTTCATCGGTAGGATTGACAAATTTATTTTCTACAATAGAACTGTAAGATTCATTGGGATTATAGTTCATCTCTTCCTTTTCGTGGTAGTTTAATATTGACTTAGATTTATGCGTAGTTGCAGTAGGAGCTGCCTCTTGATCTTTCGTTGTTACCAATCCAGCATTAGTCACCCTTATACCATCCATGTAATATACTGTACCATTAGCTCGACCGCCTCTTATACTTATATCATTACTTCCATTCTGAGCCGCTATACCCGCAGTTGTAGCCGCAATTGCATTTACACTTTTGGTTGGAAGATTTTTGATCGCTTCAGAAGTAACTATACCACCAGTAGTCGTATTATCGAATTCGACAAGTGGTGCTCTGTACTCTGTAATACAAATTTCATCAGCCAATACACCTTCACCTATTTGAATATTTAATCTATTAGCTTTATCTGCTTTTATAATCACCCCAGTCTGTCTTACTGGAGTATATCCAACAAAACTAGCTTCAACATCATAGGTGCCAGGATTGATATCTGAAAAATAATAATTGCCATCTAGATCTGTCTCTACACCTTTTATTATAACACCATCTTTCATAAGGGCGACGGTTCCAAATAGTATCGGTTCATTAGTTCTGGCGTCAGTAACTTTTCCTTGTAAGGAAGTTTGACCTGATGAGAGTGAAAGTGAAATACCCAATACCAGAGCACTCACTATTGCGATAATTAATGATTTCATAAGCTTGTAATTTTTGACTTAGTAAAGTCCATGAGAAAATAAGAATTGATCGATCTCGACTTATAGATGCTCAAATCAAAAGG
>CALKJD010000031.1 GCA_937995755.1 uncultured Saprospiraceae bacterium
ATGTAGCCAATCACCATCAACATTGGTTACGTCGGTTAACTTCTTACTTCCTACGTATACAAGATCATCTGGTGTATGGTGATCATAGCTATCTGGATACTTAGCTGCATACCCATGATCAAAAACATCATGTCTAGCAGAAGTTAATCCATTAGAGCCCATTCCTCCATTATAGTCGGTCTCATAAGTACTCTGACCGTAAGAAGCCAAGCCCACGATATAATCTCCTGGTGAGATATTGCTATCAATAACATCTGACTTTTTCATTCTGGCGAAAGCTGTAAATCCGACATCTATAGTTCGAACGATATCTCCTACATCGGCCGTCTCGCCTCCAGCTAAATGAAGATTGACTCCATGATCGCTCATGATATCTGCAAATTTCTGAGCATACTGAATGATAGTTTTGATAACATCTCCATCTATCAAGTTCTTATTCCGTCCGATGGTGCTACTGAGTATCATATTATCAACACAACCTACACAAGCCATATCATCGATATTCATGACGATGCTATCTTGTACTATGCCTTCCCATACCGAGAGATCGCCTGTCTCCTTCCAATACATATAGGCGAGCGAAGTCTTCGTCCCTGCAGTATCGGCATGCATTAAGTTGACATGATCAGGACTACCTGCCACTACATCAGGTAATATCTTACAGAATGCATGAGGGTAAAGTCCCTTATCTAAACCTTTAATTGCAGCATGTACATCTTCCTTATTAGCAGATACACCTCTTTGCGCATACCTCATATTGTTATCGTCGTGACTCATAGCTCCGTGTTGAACAGCAAAGGTAATCATTGCGAGTTATTATCAATATGAATTAATTTAATATGTGAGCAAAAACTAAGCATTTTACTAATCTTCAATAAAATCGAAGTATTAGACAGCAGAAGGCAGCATAATCACTTAAATCAGTATCTTATTCATATACTTTATTAGACATCTTACAGCGGACGATACATCCATTCAACTAAAAAACTGTTGTCATGATGTAATAAAGCTTCCATATATTTACATTTCATGAGAAATAAACATTTACTAGTTTTCGCTCTCCTATTCGGAGCCATTGGATTGCAAGCTCAACTCTATATCACTGACCCTAATAAAATGATATTTGGACTCAAGCTAGGCTATGGAGAAGTATTAACTAGACCTGAAACGACTTTTGTTGGTAACGAAGATGATTTCCTTATCTATGAAGTATCTCAAGAAGACAGTAAATCTGTTACTTCAATTGGCATGTTCGCTTTTAGAAAATTTGGTTTTCTATGGTTGGAAGGAGACTTATTATATAATAGGTATGAGAATGAATATAAAGTAAAGTCATTCTTTGGCAAAGACGACCCCACTCTTTATTACCAAGAGACATTCCATTACATCGACCTACAAGTCATCTCTGGAATACATGCCAATAACTTTAGAGTCGGTGTAGGTCCTGTCATACATATGCTAGGTGACTACAAAGGTGGTATAGAATTGCAGGACGTTTATGTTCCTCGACCTCGTGGTTTAAGTTTCGGATTTAGTGGAAATGTGGGCTATGATTTACAATTCGGTGAAGTACATATCAAATTTGATGTGAAATTTGAAAGTTCATTTAGAACCATAGGCGACCACATATATTATGGTCCCATTCAATCGAAATTCAAGGGGACTCCAGATATGATCATTTTTAGTACTTCTATTGGAATCTAACTGGTCTATTGAAGTAGCGTAATGCAATTACCCAATTACATTATCTTCTATTAAGTATACATATTCGATTTGAGATTAGCCTATTTTCACTTTAGGGTCTAGCCAAACGTAAAGTAGGTCTGCAATAATGTTAAGCACTACAAAAACTACACAGATAAATATTACGCAGGCTAATAAAACTGGGACATCATAATTGATCATAGCATCTACTGTTAATTGTCCAACACCCTTGAAATTGAATACATTTTCGACGAAGAAAGCGCCTGCTAATAAGGATGCCAGCCAACCTGTCAATGCGGTAGTTACTGGATTCATAGTATTTCGTAATGCATGACTGCTAATTACTTTAGTGAATGCTAAACCTTTAGCTCTAGCGGTACGAATATAATCCATCGACAATACATCCAACATAGCTGATCGTGTCAACTGAGTAACTATTGCTATAGGTCGGATACCTAGCGCTATAGCTGGCAATAACAAATTACGCCAAACGACGATCTCATCTCCGAGATCATTGAGTTCATAAATACTGCCTTGAAGATTAAGGCCAGTGATGTGCTTAAAATAATATCCAAATATCAAAGCTAAAACCATAGCACTGACATAACTCGGAAGTGAATAACCCAATGTCGAGAACCCAACAATAAATTGGTCTAATTTCGAATCACGATTCAATGCCGCAACAATACCAAATAGAATACCCAGGATAGTTGCTATTAAAAATGCAGATAATGCCAGAATTACGGTCTTAGGTATAGTTTCACTCAACATCAAGGACACTCTCCTACCTGTCTGATAAGAGTACCGAAAAAATGGCTTTTTTACTACCCAAGAATACTTTGATCCTGTCCATAAGGTAAGGATAACATCATATTGATCTTGGTATGTATTATCAATTGATGATATCGGCGCAATATCCATCAAATACTTACCCATCTGCTGATACAAGGGTAAATCTAAACCTAACTGCTTTCTTCTAGCTTCTACAGTAGAATCATCCGATCGTTGACCGAAGCTAAGCCTAGTCGGATCTACAGGTGCGAGATATATTATTGCACTGATCAATATGACTACTGCTATAACTACCGCTACACCGGAAAATATTCTATTCATTAAGTATCTAAGCATCTAGCGTTAAAGGTACAGAAACTAATGACTGAATAATAATCTAGAAGTCTGAGGTTTCCTAATCAATGATCTTAATTATTAAATGGGTTGTTGACTTCTTTGATAGTATATGTAAGCCAGAAATTCCCTTACCGTCGTGTCGGTAAAAACAAATACTTAACTGTCCGCAAAATACTAATCACTTAATAGATTAATTACTTTTGTGGCTAAGTGTTCAACTAATCTAAAGAGTAGGTGTTATGCCTCTCTTATTAGAACAAATATAGACGCATATAACTCATGGCCATACATAGAATAGACTTCGCTGATATACCTCAACTATCCGATAGAGATAAAGCATATCAGTCCAATAAGAATCCATTTGAAAGTCTGATACAATATAAGCCGGAGTTGGCCTCATTTGCCCAAGCGATAGAAGATCGAAAGAAATTTCCTGTCGACAGGTCACTTCTAGTAAAGGTTTTAAAGGAACAATATAAAAACCTAGAAGACTGTGACTTAGCTACAAATAATATAGAGTTACTTAATTCAGAAAACACCTTCACTGTCATTACTGCTCATCAGCCAGTTCTATTTACTGGACCATTATATTATATAATAAAAATATTTTCAGCAATCAATATGGCTGAAAAGCTTAAGAAGACTTATCCTGCATATGACTTTGTTCCAGTATTCATAAGTGGTGGTGAAGATCATGACTTTGATGAAGTAAATAAATGTACTCTTTATGGAAAGACTATAGAATGGTCTCAAAGGAAAGCTGGGTCTGTAGGCAGAATGAATCTTGATGGAATACAAGAAGCGATTAATGCGCTTGAAGAAATACTCAGCAACAAAGACGATGCTCAAAAAGCCAAACGATGGATTACTGAGGCATATCATAATAGTAAGACTTATTCTGAATTTACGATTCGGCTTGTTAATAGCATCTTCTCCAAATATGGATTAGTAACATTAAACCCTGACCACAAAGAACTAAAGGCTTCGTTTGCGTCTATGATGAAAAAAGAACTCCTGGAGCAGCCAAGTGCACCTTTAGTACAAAAAACGCAAGCTGAGATAGAATCTCTAGGATACAAAACGCAAGCCTTTGCTAGAGAAATAAATTTATTCTATCTCCAAAATGGATCAAGAGAAAGAATTAAATTAGAAGATGGGATTTACAAAGTGCTTAATTCAAATATTTCCTTTACAGAATCCGAGATTATTACTGACCTAGAGAACCATCCAGAGCGATACTCTCCTAATGTAATCATGCGACCACTGTACCAAGAATCTATATTGCCGAATCTGGCCTATATTGGTGGAGGTGGAGAGTTGGCCTATTGGATAGAGCGAAAAAGTCAATTCGAAGCATTTGGTGTTTTTTTTCCAATACTTATACGTCGTGCTTCAGCCATGTTACTTACTGGTGGGAATGCTAAAAACATGAATAAACTGAATATTAGTATTGATGATGTTTTTAAGGAAGAAGACCGCTTAATCGCAGATCTCGTCAATGCTGAATCTGATGTAGATCTCGACCTCAATGATGAAATTCAACAAATAGAAGCCGTATTCCAATCTATAGCTTCTCGTGCTAAGATACTAGATCCTACTCTTGAAGGAAAAGTATTGTCTGAAGGCAACAAGCAAATAAAAGTAATCGAACAGCTCGAATCTCGACTTCGCAGAACGGTGAAGGCTCAGCAAGAGACAGAGGTAAATAAGATTCGCAAAGTAAAATCTAGTCTATTTCCTAATAATGGATTGCAAGAGCGCCATGATAACTTTTTCCAATACTATGATATGTATGGCGATCGACTCCTTGACCTTATGAAAAGCAGTATAGATGCATTGGATAAGAGTTTCGTTGTAATCGAACTTTAATTTTTGCTGGTACTATTTATTAGTACACTTCAGACTAGTCAACTTATAGATTAATATAACCACAGGTAATTATTAGCTATAGACTGTTAATCGCCTTTGGAACTATAGCTATTCATAGAATTTCACCTCTGTTGTTACCACTAAAAGTTAGCATATTTTTCTGTGATATAGCTATTGATTCGGATATATGATTAGTAGTTCCACGTCCTATATCTACAGAAATTACTGTAGCATCGCTTGCCTTTTCATTCATTTGTGGCTCCATAAATTCCTTCAAAAAGCGAAAACTACAAACATCTGACTATCAGCATGTTAAACATTGTAACTTATATACATATGTAGTTCGTTTGATCCGTAAAATGTGCTATTTCGCCTGTTGAAAACTAGTAATTTTATATGCCTATTATTTCCTCCACCTATTCCGTAATTCAAAATATTGTGTTACAACGCCACTTTTGTCAGCTAATTATCAAATAAGCTACATCTCCTTATTCTACAACACTTCCAACACACTCCACCCATACATATGAAAATTTATATTCATAAAAAGTGAAAATTGACATAGGGGGTGTCCTTATATAATGGGGTCAATGCCTACGAATCATCCTATTTATCAAAGTAATTTTAAAAAACTGATTAAATGAAACATTTTTACAAAGTAGTATTCCTACTCTTCATGACGTTTTCCTTACAAGCACAAGTTGATATTTCTTGTGAGGGAGATCTTAGTGTAGATGTAGGAGGATCTGGCTCTGGAGACTCCCTGAGCATCACTGGTGTCACCGTGGACAACATGTGTGACCCTGCGAGTGGAGACGTGACTGGATCTGTTGATATCACCGTTCTAGGTGGTACACCTCCGTATGTATACGCTTGGACACAAGACGACGGCGGAGGAGGAGGCCCTCAATATTACGCAACTACTGAAGATCTTGAAGATCTCGTAGCTGGTACATATTGTGTAACGGTAACTTCTAGTTTAACAGAGCAACAAATCGCAGATGGCGTAAGTCCAACTAGTGCGGATTGTATTGTCGAGGCTTGTTATGTAATTACACAACCGCCTCCGATGACTTTATCTCTTGATACTGATCCACTAACTTGTAATGAGTATAACGCATCTCCTGATGGACAGGTCGATGCTACTGCTGGTGGTGGAGTTCCTGGCTATCTTTATGAATGGCATTATGAAGGAACTTATACTGACAACCTAGTAAACCCTGATGTTAATACTAACCCACTTGCATCACAGTCAAGCCTTCCTTCAGGATGGTACTATGTAACTGTGTATGATACACAAGGATGTTCTGCTAATGACTCAATCGAGATCACGCAACCTGACTCATTATTACTTACAGGTGTAATTGATCAACCAGATTGTTTCAACGGTATAGGACCTAACAATAGTGGAATTACAGTAACTTCTACAGGAGGTGACGGTAGTTATACTTATGTATGGACTGGACCAAGTATCAATGGTACTAACCAAAATGATCAAAATCAAACTGACCTTTTAGAAGGAACATATACTGTAGTAGTTTCAGACGGAAACGGTTGTGATGAAACAGTAACATTCGATGTAGAAGAACCTACTCAAGTAGAGATCGTGGGTACTCCTGATCAACCAGATTGTAATGCTGGCTCAGGTGCACTTGATGGTGCTATTTCTATTGTTCCAAGTGGAGGAACAGGTACAGATGATAATCCTGCAGATGACGCATCTGATTATACGTATGCTTGGACTGGTACTGGTGTTGACGCTACTGCGCAAAACCAAACAGGTCTTGGAGCAGGAACGTATAACGTAACTGTAACTGATGCTAACGGTTGTTCTGCAACTGATGAATATGAATTGACTGAGCCTGAAGCAATTGCTGTAAATGGTACTCCTGATCAGCCTGATTGTAATGCAGGTTCTGGTGCGCTTGATGGTAGCATCTCTATCCTACCTACTGGTGGAACAGGTGTTTACACATTCGCTTGGACTGGTACTGGTGTTGCTGCAACTGCACAAGATCAAACAGGTCTTGGTACTGGTACTTACAACGTTACTGTAACTGATGCTAACGGTTGTTCTGCAACTGAAGAATACACATTAACTGAGCCTGAAGCAATCGCTGTGAATGGAACTCCTGATTTACCGGATTGTAATGCAGGTTCTGGTGCACTTGACGGTGCTATATCTGTACTACCTACTGGTGGAACGGGTGTATATACTTACGCTTGGACTGGTACTGGTGTTAGTGCATCTGCTCAAGATCAAACAGGTCTTGGTGCTGGTACTTACAACGTAACTGTAACTGATGCTAACGGTTGTTCTGCAACTGAAGAATGGATCTTTACTGAGCCAGATGCGGTTGATATCTCTTTATCTATGACTCCATTAACTTGTAATGCAGCATTAGCATCAACTGATGGTACTGTAACTGTTACTTATTCAGGAGGAACAGGATCAGACGGTAACCCTGCGGATGATGCAAGTGATTACACATTTACATGGGGCGATGATGGTCTAGGAGAATCAGGAACTACTCTTAATAATCTACCAATTGGTACTTATTCAGTAACGGTAACTGATGCAAACGGATGTAGCGATGCTGCTACTATTGATGTAACTCAGCCACCAACGATTGATATTGTTGCTACTGCTTTAGATCCAGACTGTCATGATGATAGTGGAGCTCCAACAGGAAGTATTACAATAAACTCTGTTGTAGGAGGAACGGGTTCAGATGGTTTACCAGGTGATGAGTTCACTGATTATGAATATAATTGGGCAGCAGATGGAAGTAATCCATATGACAACAACCTAGATCTATCAGGAACTAATGTAACTACTCAGACAGGTTTAACTGCAGGTACTTACTTTGTAACTGTAACAGATGAGAACGGTTGTACGAAAGTAGGCGATTACACTCTTGACGAGCCTACACCGATCACAGTAATAGGTACTACTACACAGCCTGCATGTAATGATGTAAGTGGTGTATTAACTGGAGCTATTGATATCACTGCAGGTGGTGGAATAGACGGTAGTGGGACTACACCTACATACACTTATGAATGGACTGGTACTGGCGTAAATGCTACAGCAGAAGATCAAAGTGGATTAGGAGAAGGATGGTACTATGTAACTGTATATGACGGAATGTGTTCTGCAAATGATTCATTCAACTTAACTGAACCTGATCCAGTAGTATGTGTATTAGATCAAACTCCAGAAGGAGGATGTAATGATATACTTTGTGCAGGTGAGATGGATACAATCTTTGTAATACCATCAGGAGGTACTGCACCATATACTTACAGTTTAGATGGAGCTACAGCGATAAATGATTCATTCTTTATCGTGGGAGCTGGTACTTACACCGTAACTACTATAGATGCTAATGATTGTACTAGTACTTGTGATATCTCACTCGATGAGCCTAACCCACTAGCCGGTGGTACATGTACATTGGATGATGATTGTCAGATCGCTGAAGGACAAATTGAAGTAGCTGCAACTGGTGGATGTGCACCATATACAATTACTTGGATATCACCAACAGGTGGAACATTAACTGCAGATCCTAATGATGTTGACATCGACGGAAACGCAGTAATATCTACAGAAGGTGGATCAACAATATTCACTGGAGCTGAAGGGGGTGAAACATACAACTTCACAATTACAGACGTTAACGGATGTCAAATCCCTTAATAAGAATTGATTGATAAATAATGATACGCAGACCCAAGAGGAAAGACATCCTTTCCAATTGGGTCTGCTTTTTAAAAACTTTTATTATAGAATTTTTCGTTATCAATATGTGTAAAAAACAAAAAGCTAATGATCATTTGGAAATATCATTATGCCATTAAAAAATACTTTTAGGTTGCCTTTTACCCTTTTACAAACAATTACTAATACATAACTTTGAAGAAATTACTAGCTATATTAGTATTGATCTCTTTTTATCAGATAATATCAGCGCAGAATGCCTGCACTGGTCCACTTAATCTCGATGTTAACGGATCATCTACTGGAACACCACTTGAAATACAATATATCGCGGATGATATATACTGTGTGGGTTCTGCAGAAGGTACTATACAACTGATTATACAAGGTGGTAGTCCAGAATACAAATGTGTTTGGAGTACTGGTGAAGAAAATGAATCCATTTCTAACCTAATGCCTGGTATGTATTCAGTTACTGTAACAGATTTTACAGGATGCGCTGCCACGTTAGACATTCCTGTATCCGAAATGACTCCACTAGGAGATCAACTCACTCTAGCCGAATATACTGGTTGTGGTGAATGTTTTGTTTGGGATGGTCAAGCTTCTTATATCTATCAAGATGATGAGTACATGATCCATATCCGAGATATCGAAGACGGAGTTTCACTTGAAGCTATAGAAGTCTGTATCAATGTCAACGATGAATCTTACTTTTTAGATGACGATAAAATCTATTTAAAAAGATCATACGCTTTTAAGACAAATGATGCCAAATCGAGAATAAGATTATTCTTCAATGAAGAAGAATTACAAGAACTAGCGATTGATGCTGGGGTAACGGTAATTGACACCAATACTCTTTCTGTTCAACGTTATATAAGTGATACGCCTGATCAACAATCCTTTGATAATGCGGAAACTATTAGAGATATTACCTTTAACCTTTTTGATAGTGATAATTTTATCTGGGAAATAAGTTTTATAGAAGATGACTTTTCTCCTGATATGTATACTCAATATTTCATACAATTAGAAAATGAAGTAGAAGAGCCACCTTTAAGTTCATTTGATCCAGAAGAGGTTGAAGATGCAAGCTTTTACCTAATTGAAAATCCAGTAATGGATTGGGTTCAATTAGAGACTGAAGACTTCTATCATGTTGGTAGTGGTAATATGAAAATAATTAACGCAGCTGGTCAACAATTACACGTAAGTGCTTTTGATAATAGATTAATAGAATCTGAAAAAATTAACGTTTCAGACTTCCCATCAGGCGTTTACTTTTTTGTGCTAGAATATTCTGATATTCCATTCAGTAAAACATTTAAATTTATCAAAATATAAATGAAGATTAAAACAAGCGTACATCCAATTATAATACGCAAATATATCTACTCAAATAAATCCACTATTTGATTGATTTCAAGGAAAGATGCTTCATTGCTACTTTCCTTTAATCATTTCCGCGACCTACAATTTTGCATTTTATAAATATACATACTACCCTACTCCAATATAATGTGTGGTAAACCATGACTCAATATTCTATTACAGTATAAAATTGCTTGGTTCATCAACATTTCTAACCATTCATAACAAGTAAATGGTCTGACATAGGGGGGCTTAACGCTTTTTAGTGTCTTACTATTGCTAAGCTTCGTCTGCATTTTACGGATGATTAACAGAATTGCTAAGCATACATTGTAGACATAAGGGATATATGACTACTTATTTTAAAAATAACGCAAGTAGTGGATGACTTGCATTTTTACCCTTTAACAACACCTATGACTGTAAAGTCTTATTATATTCTATTTATTCTGATGCTCTTGTGTCAACTCTGTTCTAACGTTGAGGCTAGCGAGCCTTTGTTGCCAGAAGACTATGGTATTGAGAATGCAACAGAGCTGAATAACTTTTGTCCAGAAGCAATTGTAGAAGATGTCGTTGCAGCTAATGTTACTAGACGTCAATATAAAGAAGGCAATGGAAATCCTTCATCAGCTACTTTTAATAGCACTCCCCTTCAAGGAAGTTTATTGGTAGTGATCGCAGGGCATAGAAAGAATGCTGGAGCAAATACCATTAGTGGAAGCGGATGGACTCAACATATCATGTTCAATGCATTTAATGGAGCGAGTAATAACAGAAGAGGTCTTTCTGTATGGACTAAAATCGCAGGTTCAAATGAACCAACAACCATTACAACAGATTTCGGCTCTGAAACAAGTAAAGTAATAATTCAAGAATTTTCAATTACTGGAGGTTCATTTACATCTATAGATAAATCAGCTTATAATCAAGGAAGTACATCTCCTTCCACATCTTTAAGTACAGGAAATACATCCACAACATCATCAACAAATACACTTGTAGTCGCTGCTTTAGTAGGTAGATATTCTGCAGGTAATACTCCTGTATTCAATGGTGGATTACAATCTACTATCGGTACGAACGAACCCGCTTCTACGTATCCCTCTATGTTTAGTGCTTGGGCACATAAGACTTCTACTGGATCTCAATCTAGTACAGCTTCTTGGTCATCAAGTATACAAACATCCGCCGGAATCATCGCTTATGGAATTAATGTAAATGGCAGTGGAAGTGGTGGTAGTAATTCAACTTGTAATGTAGTGGACAATCATGAATTTGATTCAGGTTCATCTGATTGGATATTATCTAATTCTAACGGGTCATCGTCATCATTAAGTATTGATAATTCAGGTCAATTATCTGGTACTAATTCGGGTAGAGTATCCATTTCAAATGGGAGCAATACCAATTGGCACATACAACTGGCTCAGTTAAATCATACAATAAGTTCTTCAAAAACTTACAATCTCAGCTTTAAAGCAAAAGCGACAAGTAATCGATCTATCGGTTTTATTGTCCAATTAGGATATAGTCCTTGGACCAATTATTATGGACTTACTCAAAATATCACGACTACGGCACAAACGTATACCTTCAATAACATAAGTATGTCTGGCTCGACTACCGATGCGAGGTTGAGCTTCCTTCTAGGAAATAGCACCACAGATGTATGGATCGATGATGTTGTATTCGAAGAAACTGGCTGTACAAGTACATACTCACAAATAACATGTGATGAAGGTAAGACACTAGATATATATGGAGCTGGAACAACATCTAGTAACAATGTTACTGTTAATGTTCCTAATGTAAATAATGTTAACAAAACTACTATCGAGGTTGCCTACAAGGGGTGTCATCCAGGATCTACAGTAACCATTAGCTCCTCTATAGGTAACATCGTTTTAAATGAAGAGGCATATGATGGAAATGCATATTCTGCCTACGTATATAGAAAAACAATAATTGGTGGAGCCACTAATTTATTTGAAGCAGGAGTTTGTGGATCTGGAGTATCAAATAGTGGATTACAATCTATGACAGCTTATGTGGAACGAAATGTTGACTCTGGCCTTGGCTATAGTAGTACATTCACCACTATAGGAGGATATAACAATTTGCAAACTTTTAGTTTACCTATACCTACCTCTACCACTACTAGAGACATAACCTTACAAATACCAATATCAGAAATAACAAGTGATGGTAGATTCCTTACTGTCAATGCCAGTTCTAACACTGGATCAGCAACAGGTTCTGTAACGATCACTGGGCCTGACCTTTCATTAGGTAGTTGTTGTTTTGCTATGCCTCAGGTGACGATATATAATGTACCTGCGAATAGTACGGCTATTGATTTTGAGATAGACACGAGAGCATCTTCTAACCCTGGTTCACCTGCAGCAAGTGGAGCTGGACAATCGTATGCTATCTCTGGTACTATATATACTTCTTATGATTGCCCTTGCCCTACATACACAGCGAATGCGGGTCCAGATGCATCTTTTTGTGCAGGAAGTTCAATTACATTATCTGGTTCGGCATCAGGTGGGACATCACCTTATAGCTATTCATGGTTTCCAAGTACAGGCTTAAGTAATTCTAATATAGCATCTCCAGTTGCAACACCAACTACAACCACTACTTACACATTGACGGTTACATCTAATGATGGATGTACAGAAACAGATCAAGTAACCATCACTGTTGATGAAAATTTTGAAAGTGGTGGAGTCATAGAAGGATTTGAATCCAATTGTGGATCGTATAACCCAACAAATATTACAAGTACTGATGCTCCATCTGGCGGAAGCGGAGGATCCGCAATATACGTCTGGCAAAAAAGAGATAGAGACTGTGGGGCTTCTTGGTCTTCTTGGTCTAATATATCAGGTGCGACTAGTGCAACTTATAACCCACCCACAATAACAAAAACTACTCAATATAGAAGACTAGCAAGAAGAACTGGATGTTCTACTTCATGGACTTATACAAATTATGTCACTAAGGTTGTTGTTGAAAACTATACTGATGGCGGAACAGTAACCGGAGATGAATCTCAATGCTCTTCGTATAACCCTGCTGAAATCACTAATATTTCAGAGGCTTCAGGTGGCTGTGGAGGACAACTACTTACTAATCCATATCCTGGATTTCCTATAGATTTTCTAATGAATAACTGTAGCTGGATTGATTACGACCTAGGAAATGACTTAGTTTTAATGGATAACGGAAATGGTACCATAACTATCTCAGGTAAAATCGTTAATGGAGTTGATGCTGATTTTGACGCTTGTAATACAAATCCATGTGGCGCAGATGACCACTGGTATTTAGAAATGACATTAACTGACAAACAAGACCATGCTACATTTACAGCAAACGGAGGCGTACCATTAGTAAATTCAAGTTGTAATTCTTTAGTTTCTGGTCTAGAGTATTGGAATTTATCGGGTACATTAACAGGACTTGGCTGCAACTCAGGTAGAACTATAGCTATTAATGGCCCCAAAGCGCCTCATAGACTACAATTAGGTTATGGTGGCAACAGTGGAGATTCTAGCTGCGCATATGGTCTATCTACTTGGTTTGATAGTAATGAAGGTGCTCAAATGCTAGGTTCCGATATTTACGCATTTTTAGAAGCACCATCTATAATATGGCAAAAAAGAGAATTAAACTGTTCAACAGAAACATACGGAAGCTGGTCGACTATTTCTGGTGCCAATGAATTAAGCTACGACCCTCCCTCTATAATCACTTCAACCACCCAATATAGAAGATTATCAAGAAGAGCTTCAGGCTGTACTCCTGTATGGCAATACTCCAACGTCATTACAAAAGAAGTAATACAACAATATACAAGTGCCGGTACAATATCTGGCAACGAAATTAAATGTGGAAGCTATAACCCTACTATCATTACTAGCTCCTCTTTAGGAACTGGTGGATGTGGTGGAACGCCAGAATATCTCTGGCAAAAAAGAGATCAAGCCTGTGGCGAAAGCTATAGTGCATGGAGTAATATAAGCGGATCAAATAGCAGCACGTACGATCCAGCCACTATAAATAAGACCACTCAATATCGAAGATTAGAACGAAGATCATCTGGCTGTAGTCCAACTTGGATTTATTCTGATTTAATCACAAAAGAAGTTGTAGAGCAATTTACAGACGGAGGTGTAGTCGCTGGAGATGAAACTAAGTGTAGCGCTTATGACCCGGCGGTTATTACTAGTACTACTGTACCGACAGGTGGATGTGGTGGTACCGTATATTACTATTGGCAATATCGAACTTTTGATTGTACTAATAATACTTACGGTACATGGACGCATATAGGAGGAAATACAGCTACTCTAGACCCTACGTCCATAACGATGACTACTCATTATCGAAGGTTGGCATATCGAATTGGGGGCTGTTCTCCGTATTGGGCAGTATCTAATACTATCGTGAAAGAAGTTGTCCTTCCTACTACTGATGGAGGTAGTATAACTGGAGATGAATCACTTTGTGGAGGATATGATCCAGGAATCATTGGTTCGGTTAGTCCTGCTACCGGTGGATGTGGAGGTACGATTGCTTACTATTGGGGAATGCGAACTGTAAACTGTGATGGAACCAAATCAGCACTTACTAATTTTTGGGCTGGAGAAACTTATGATCCAGGACCGATTACACAAACAACAGAATATATTAGAAGATCAAGAAGGACTTCTGGATGTTCTCCATCTTGGACTTATTCTAACTACGTCGTAAAAGAAGTAGTAGAACAATACACAAGCGCTGGTTCTATAGCTGGAGACGAATCCATGTGTGGTAGCTACAACCCTACCATAATAACAAGTACTGAAGATCCTGTTGCTGGTTGTGGTGGTACACCTACGCATGTATGGCAAAAAAGAGAATGGAATTGTTCAAGCAATTCTTTTGGTGCATATAGTAATATATCAGGGGCCACTGCGACGAGCTATGACCCTCCTACTATTACTGTGACTACGAAATATAGAAGAGTTTCATATAGAAATTCTAGTTGTTCTACACCATGGGTAATTACCAATGAGGTAACAAAAGAAGTAATAGATCAATACACAGGAGCAGGAACTATATCTGGAGACGAATCTCAATGTAGCAGTTATAATCCATCTCTTATTACCAGTACTGTAGATCCGATAGGAGGCTGTGGGGGAACTGAATACCACTTGTGGCAAAAGCGTGAATGGGATTGTAATACTGAAACTTATGGAGCATACAGTAATATATCAGGAGCACATGACCTTACTTATGACCCACCTAGCGTAATAACTGTAACTACGCAATACAGAAGAATATCAAGAAGAACTTCTGGCTGTAGTCCAGCGTGGCGATATGCTGACCCAGTAACTAAAGAAGTAATAGAAAACACTGCATCAGGTGGAACTATTGCTGGCGATGAAGTAGTCTGTGCCGCATCTTTAAACCCTTCTATTATAACTAGTACTGTTGACCCTTCAGGTGGATGCCGAGGAATAGAAGAATACAGATGGTACAAATGGGAAAGAAATTGTGAAACTGGATCATGGGGATCTGGTGTAGTTATATCAGGAGCATCGTCATTAACTTACGATCCTCCAACGATTACTACTTCTACCAGATATAGGAGATACACAAGACGTGCATCTTATTGTACTGGGACCAATAGTTCATGGGTGGTTTCTAATTTTGTATACAAATACATACATGATAATCTTGCCAATGGTGGTACTATTAGTGCAGACCAAGAAAACTGTGGAAGTTTTACACCTGCTACTTTGATCGGTACAGAACCAACAGGCGGATGTACAGCACAAGGTATCACATACCTATGGCAATATAGAATTGGTGTAGGTGGAGCTTGGGTCGATATACCAAGTGCTACATCAAAAGATTATAGCCCTCCTACATCAACTGTAACTGGTCAATACCGAAGAACCGTAAACACTGGAACATGTGGTGAATTATCTTCTAATATTGTAACTATAGTTGTTAATATACCGCCGACGGCTACGTTGTCCAATGACGATTTTTGTCCAGGTGATAATGTTATATTAGAACCTGAAGTATGCGAATCTTATCCGGATATAGACGCTAAAAGAGAATTAGAAACTGCTGCCTGGTACAATCAATTCCATGTGGGAGGATCTGGACTTACAGGTGATGGTTCACTTTGTTTTGATTTGACAGAAGCTTCTGGGCAAACTTCTTATCAAATGCTTGGGCTCAATAGTGATCCTTTTGCTAGCTCACACCACGGTACGATAGATTATGCTATGTATGTTATACCAGCAACTAACAACTATCGAATCAATATTTATGAAAATGGTGCAAATAGAGGTAATCATTACACCAGTTCTACTTCATATGTAGGATCTACATTCTGTGTTCGTAGAACAGGAACCACTATCGACTATTTATTAGATGGTGTTGTTGTATATACTAGTTTGACCGCATCGTCTGGCACCTTATATTTTGATAATGCATTTTACTCTAGTCCTGGTCCATATGCCAAATTTGAAAACATAAAGCTTTGTGCTAAGGCTAGTGACATAGCCATGAGTTATGCATGGAGCGGTGGAGGAAGTAACGCTACTAAAACGGTAACTTCAGCAGGAACATATAGAGTAACTGTAACTGATGACAATGGCTGTACAACTAGTGCAAGCACTGTAATCACACAAAATACTCCACCTGTAGCAGCGGCTATAAACAATGGACCACTTACCTGTGCCAATACTTCAGTAACTTTAACTGCAACGCCAGCTGGCATGAGCTATGCTTGGAGTGGCGGTGGAACTGCTCGAACTAAAGTAGTAACTAATCCAGGTACATATACCGTAACAGTTACTGATTCTAATGGGTGTACGGATACCGCGAATACTACAGTAATAGAAAATACAACACCGACTAATGTATACTGCCAACAGTATAGAATCTATACAGATGGTGCTTGGGGTGCATGGACTTCGTTTGGCGGAAACTGTGAAATCGAATTATGTGAATTAGATGGAACCACAGATATCCAAGTAGATGGAGGGCCAAACATCAATACTGGTTGGGTCTGGCTAGATGAAGATAATAACGTAGATGGTGAAGTAGATGAGCAAGTAATATTTCATGATATTGATGCTTCTGACGCAGGTACTTATACTGGTACTTTAACTGATTCAAATGGATGTGAAAGCAGTTTCACGTTTGATGTAATTGTTGCCTCAACAGCAACAGTTGCTATATCTGGAGATCAGCAAGTATGTGTAGGCGAGACAGCAACACTTACAAGTTCGACAACAGGTGGATTAGGTACAGCTACTTACCAATGGCAAAAATCACCCAATAATACAAATTGGACAGATATCTCAGGAGCAACCAATTCCACTTATACTACTCCTGCCCTTAATGCTAAAACATATTATAGACTTATCGTTTCTTGGAATGGCTTAGGTTGTGATAACGTTGCTTCTACACCTTCAACTGTAGATGTAGATATTGAATCTATAGCAATATCTGCGGATGCATTCCCAATGGATATTTGCCCAGGAGGTACTACTACACTTACAGTTAATGACAACATTGCCACAGGTGGTCTTATGGATTATTCAAATTGGACAGTTGGTACTGGCTCTATTTCTGGTTACGGTGCAAATGGCGCTGAATCAGAAAACCATAGAATAATAGGATCTGACCCTTGGGGAAATTCAACTGTTGTGTGGGAAGCTAGACCTGACGGATCTGGAAATGGAGATGGAGGCTGGAATTCTTCAGCCAAACCAATTGATCACACCAAGACCTACAGAATGTCTGTGTGGGTCAACAGAAAACAAATGGGAACTGATGGAAGATTCTATATGGGAATGTATGGATACTCTGGAGGTACAAATGAAATAAAATATGTCTCTAATGGGTCGACAATAACCAATGCATACTTTTGGTATTCTTCGGCTCCTCCAACTACTATAGATGAAGACGAATGGGTACTAGTAGTAGGACATATTCGTCCTAGTAGTCATACGGGTACAAGCCTACATGCTGACTCTGGTACGTTCACTACTAGTGATGGAAAAATAGGCAATATTAACCATGATTTTAAGTGGTTACCGACGTCTACTTCCGCTTTACATAGAACTTATTTATTCTATAGTAACGATCCTTCGGCTAGACAGCAATGGGTATATCCAAGATTTGATGTTGTAGATGGATCAGAGCCATCTATTGATGATATATTAGCTGGATTTGATGCCAATGGCGGATTAGGTGAAGGTGCTGATTGGAAATGGTATACGGGTTCATGTGGCGGCACTCAAGTAGGTACTGGAAAATCGATCAATGTATCACCTTCTACCACAACAACTTATTACGTAAGAGGTGAAGGAGGAGATTGTAGTAATTCTGATTGCGTAAGTGTAACAGTTACTGTAAATACACCGCCAACTGCTTCTGCCACAAATGATGGTAACATAACTTGTGACGACTCTAATTCCACGATGACCGCTTCTCCAGCTGGAATGACTTACGCATGGTCTGGAGGAGGTACAGGTCGTACTAAAACTGTTGCCACAGCAGGAACATATACTGTTACCGTTACCGATGCTAACGGATGTACAGATACCGCACAAACCACAGTAGGAGAAAATACAACACCTACGAATATCTACTGTGAAAGATATAGAATTCATGACGGAGTAGCTTGGAGCAGTTGGACCAATTTTTCAGGAAATTGTGAAATCGAATTTTGTGAAAACAATGGACTTACCGACATTCAATTCGATGGAGGTCCAAATTTCAATACTGGATGGGTTTGGAAAGATGAAGATGGAATTACAGATTCAGAAGTAGATGAAATAGTACAATTTAGCAACCTCGGATTAGATGACGCTGGAACATATACAGGAAAATATACTAATGAAAATGGATGCGTTAGTAATATCAGCTTTGAAGTTATTGTCAATCCAAATCCTGAAGCTAACGCGACAAGTAACGGTCCATTGACTTGTACATTGACTACCGCTACTATGACTGCTACTCCTGCAGGAATGACTTATGCTTGGAGCTCAGGTGGAACTTCTCAATCTGAGAACACTGCCCTTCCTGGCACATACACTGTTACCGTTACGGATACTAATGGGTGTTCGGATATAGCTTCAGTAATCGTAACTCAAGATATTACTAACCCTAACGCTGGAGCAACTAATAATGGTCCATTAACTTGTACTCACACCACTGTAACTTTAACTGCAACAAGCACCACTACTGGAGCTACTTATGCCTGGAGTGGCGGTGGATCTAATGCTACCAAAAATGTAACTAATCCTGGTACTTATACGGTTACTGTGACTGACCCAACTAATGGTTGTACAGCTACTGCTCAGACTATTGTAACTCAAGATATCACTGATCCTAATGCTAGTGCTTCTAATGATGGTCCATTGACTTGTGCCAATACTAGTGTGGTACTTACAGCTACTAGTACTACTCCTGGAGTAACTTACGCTTGGAGTGGTGGCGGATCTAACGCTACTAAAACAGTTACTGATCCTGGTACGTATACAGTTACTGTTACTGATCC